>JBEAQW010000127.1:0-15376 GCA_041163725.1 Planctomycetota bacterium | reverse complement strand
CGGACGGGCGGCGCTCAGCCAACCCGTTCGTCGAGCCACGCGGGGATCTGGTCGAGCGCCACGCGGTCCTGCGCCTGCGTGTTGCGGTGGCGGATCGTCGCGGTGTTGCTCGAGGCGCCGTCGTGATCGATCGTGATGCAGAAGGGCGTGCCCGCCTCGTCCATGCGCGCGTAGCGCTTGCCGATCGACTGCTTCTCGTCGAACTCGACCGCGTGCTTGCGGCGCAGGTCGCGGTAGAGACGCTCGGCGATCTCGGGGAGACCGTCCTTGTTGACGAGCGGGAACACGCCGGCCTTCACCGGTGCCATGCGCGGCGTGAAGTTCATGTAGACGCCCGACGCACGCGTCGGATCGGCGGTGTACGCCTCGCAGAGGAGCGCGAGCGTGCCGCGATCGGCACCCGCAGAGGGTTCGATGACATGCGGGAAGTAGCGCTCGTTCCGCTCCTGGTCGAAGTAGCGCATCTTGTCTCCCTTGCCGCAGTGCGTCGCGTGCGCCTTGAGGTCGAAGTCCGCGCGGTGCGCGACGCCCTCGAGCTCGCCGAAGCCCGGCGCGGTGAAGGGGAACCGGTACTCGATGTCGCTCGTGCCCGCGCCCTCCTTCGCGTAGTGCGCGAGTTCGTCGCGGTCATGCTCGCGGAGGATGAGGTTCTCTCCCGCGAGGCCGATCTGCTGCCACCAGGCGAAGCGCCAGTCGCGCCACCAGCGGTACCAGTCGTTCGCGGTGTCGGGGCGGATGAAGAACTCGATCTCCATCTGCTCGAACTCGCGGCTGCGGAAGGTGAAGTTGCGCGGTGTGACCTCGTTGCGGAAGGCCTTGCCGATCTGCGCGATGCCGAAGGGCACCTTCACGCGCGTCGAGTCGCAGACGTTCCAGAAGTTCGCGAAGATGCCCTGCGCGGTCTCGGGGCGCAGGTACGCGAGCGAGTTCTCGTCGCGGATGGCGCCGCAGTAGGTCTCGAACATCAGGTTGAACATGCGCGGCTCGGTGAGCGTGCCGGCCTCCTTCGCATGTGGTCCGAGCGTGCGCGCGCGCTCCTCGGCGCCGATCGACATGAACGGGCGCAGCACATGCACCGCGGGATCGAGCGCGTCGCGCCTCTCGTACTTCGCGAGCGACTTCACCGCCGAGGCGCGCTGCTCGTCGTCGTTCTCGACGAAGGCGTGCAGCCTCGCGCCGGGCTCCGTCGAGCCGAGGACCACGAGGTGGTCGGCCCGGTAGCGCTGCTTGCTCTCCCTGCAGTCGACCATCGGATCGTTGAACCCGCCCACATGGCCCGATGCCACCCAGGTCTTCGGGTTCATGATGATCGTGCAGTCGACGCCGACGATGTCGACCGGCTCGCCGTCCGGTCCGATCAGCTCGCGCTCGACGACATCGTTCCACCATGCGTTCTTCAGGTTCCGCTTGAGCGCGGCGCCCATCGGTCCGTAGTCCCAGAAGCCGTTGATGCCGCCGTAGATCTCCGACGACTGGAAGATGAAGCCGCGACGGCGGCAGAGCGCCACGATGTCGTCCATCTTCTTGGGTGCGGCGGGGGAGGGCGACGGGCTCGTGACTTCGGACATGGTTCCTTCCTGCGGTGGGACTGGGTGGAAGCAGGATATCGGCTCGGGGGTCCCCCCCGAGTTGCGTGAATCCCAGCCGAATCCGATCAACCCGGCTTGAGACCGAGCAGCGTGAAGAGCTCCATGCGCGCGGCGGGGTTCGTGAGGAACGATCCGTGCAGCTTCGAGGTCGTGGTGACGGCCCCCGGCTGGCGCACGCCGCGGTAGCACATGCAGAAGTGGCGCGCCTGGATCACCACCGCCACGCCGTGGGGGCGGAGGGTCGTGTTGATCGCGTTGGCGATCTGCGCGGTGAGCTTCTCCTGCACCTGAAGGCGCTTCGAGTAGATGTCGACGACCCGGGCGAGCTTCGAGAGTCCGACCACGCGGCCGTTCGGGATGTAGGCCACATGCGCCTTGCCGACGAACGGCACCATGTGGTGCTCGCAGTGGCTGTGCACCTCGATGTCCTGGAGGAGCACGAGCTCGTCGTAGCCCTCGATCTCGCTGAAGGTGCGCTGCAGCGGCTCGAAGGGATCGGCGTGGTAGCCCCAGAAGTGCTCGTGCATGGCCTTGACCACCCGGGCCGGCGTGTCGATGAGGCCCTCGCGCTCGGGGTCCTCGCCGATGAAGCCGAGGAGCGCCTTGACATGCGCCATCGCCTGCTTCGCCTCTGCCGAGTTCATGTCCGGTTCGACCATGGGGCGGAGATGGTATCCGCTCCCGATGCCCGGCGCAGGAGCGCGACAAACCCCTCCGTGCGTCCGCGGAAACCCCGTATTCTGCGCCACATGGCAACGAACGAAGACCCGGGTGCTTCCACTTCGACATCACGCCGCGGCGGACGGCTGCGAAGGCTTCTCGTCATTGCGGCGGTTCTCCTCGTGGCGCTCGTCGTTGGCGCCGTGCTCTTCCTCGATTCGATCGTGCGGACCGGGATCGAGACCGCGGGATCGCGGGTGCTCGGCGTCCGCACCTCGGTCGAGGATGTGTCGATCGGCCTGACTTCCGGCAAGACGGCCGTGCGCGGGCTCGAGGTCGACAATCCGACGGGCTACGAACCCGTCAAGTTCCTTGCGCTCGGCGCGGTCGAGGTCGATGCGCCGCTCTCGGGACTCATGGGCGAGAAGATCGTCATCGACCGCGTGCGACTCGCGGACCTCACGCTCGAACTCGAGAAGGGGGCCGACGAGAGGCTGAATGTCGAGGTGATCGTCGACAACCTCAAGCGCGCGACGGGTGCGGGCGAGGCGCCTGGCGAACAGCCCGACAAGCCCGCGGCCGAGCAGAAGGAGGCGCTCGTGAAGGAGCTCCGCCTCGAGAAGGTGCATGTGAAGCTCCGCAACATCGCGGGCGGCAAGGACGGCGTCGTCGATGTCGAGCTGCCCGAGATCGTGCTGCGCGACCTTTCCTCGAAGGGTGGCGTCGATGTCCTCGCGAGCGAGCTCTCCGGCGTCGTCATCGGCACGGTGATGAAGTCCGTGATCGCGTCGAACATCGAGGGGCTCGGCGCAGGGGTCCTCGGTCATATGCAGGGCGCGGTCGATGGACTCGGCAATGTCATCGGTGGCCCGCTGCTCGGCGCGGTCGACGCGGGCGTGACGGGTGCCGGCGAGGCGTTGAAGGCCGTCGGCGAAGGTCTCGGCGACATCGGCAAGGGCGTCGGCGAGGGCGCCCAGAAGATGCTCGAGGGCGCCGGAGGCGTACTCGAGGAAGGCGCGAAGGGCGTCGGTGGCGCGATCGAGGGCCTCTTCGGAGGGAAGAAGAAGTGACTGCATTCGAGGCGCTCTACCGCGTGGCGCAGCCGGACACGCGCGCGCGCTGGACCGGGCGCGACGACGGCGATGCGCGTGAGGTCCGCCGATGGCACCAGGCGGTGCGTTTCATCGATCTCGCGCGTGGGCTCGAGCACTGCCTCGATCCGACGGTGTGCCTCATCGGCTACGCGAGCGATCTCGGCGTGGCACGAAACCTCGGTCGGACCGGAGCGGCCGAAGGTCCGGCGAGCCTGCGCGCGCGGATGGCGCCGTTTCCCGTGATCGACGGCGTCGAGGTGATCGACTGCGGCGACATCGTCGCAGGTGCGACGGTGGCCGAGACGCAGGAAGCGCTCGCGGACGCGGTCGAGCGCATCGTGCGCGCGGGCGCGCTGCCGATCATCCTCGGAGGCGGACACGACCAGGCGTTCGGTCACTTCCTCGGGATCGCGCGCGCGACGGGTACGCCGCCCGCGTGCGTCAACTTCGACGCGCATCTCGATCTGCGCCCCATTCCCGCCGATGGACCGAACTCGGGTACGCCGTACTCTCAGGCATGGGAGTGGTGCCGCGAGCGTCAGGCGTCGTTCCGCTATGTCGCGCTCGGCGTGCAGCGCGCGGGAAACACGAGTCTCCTCTTCGCGCGCGCCGAGCAGGCCGGTGCGACGGTCGTCGATGCCGACGGTTTCGCGCTCGACACGCTCGATGTCGTGATGGAGGCGATCAGCGATGCGGTCGACGATGCGGAGATCGCGCTCTCGGTTGACCTCGATGTGTTCGCTGCGGCGTTTGCGCCGGCGGTCAGCGCGCCGACCGCGATGGGCATCGCGCCTGATTCGGCGTTCCGACGGCTCTTCCGCGGGTTGATGGCCTCGGGCCGTGTGCGCGGCGTCGAGATCGCGGAGCTCTGTCCGTCGCTCGATCAGGACGAGCGGACCGCGCGGCTCGGTGCGATGGTGGCATTCGAGGCGGCGCTTGGCCTCCTCGATGCGCAGGCGACCGTGGAGGGCGGCGACGAGTCCGGTGATGACGAAGGAACCGATGTCGCGGGAGGGACGCCGTGAGCCGCGTGCGCATCGGGATCGATCTCGGCGGCACGAAGATCGAGGCGGCTGCGCTCCGTGGCGAGGGCGAGGTCCTCTGGCGGGAGCGCGTTCCCACGCCGAAGGGCGACTACGCCGGCACGATCGAGGCCGTGCGTGGACTCGTCGCGCGACTCGCCTCGGACTGTGCGCTCGACGCGGATGTGCCTGTCGGCATCGGTGCGCCCGGCTCGATCTCGCCCGTCACGGGCCTGCAGCGGAACTCGAACTCGACCTGCCTGAACGGCATGCCGTTCCGCGAGGACCTCGAGCGTGCGCTCGCGCGGCCGGTTCGCATGGCGAACGACGCAAACTGCTTCGCGCTCGCGGAGGCGGTCGGTGGCGCCGCGCGCGGTGCGAAGGTGGTGTTCGGCGTCATCCTCGGTACGGGCGTCGGCGGTGGGGTCGTCGTCGAGCGTGTCGCGCGCGACGGACGCAACGCCGTCGGCGGCGAGTTCGGCCATGGACAGCAGCAGGGCGTCGCGATCGAGGCGCTGATCGAGGGCCGCCCGCACGAGCCTCGCCAGTGCTACTGCGGGCAGGTGGATTGCCGCGAGCAGTACATCTCGGGTCCCGCCGTCGAGCGCGAATTCCGCACGCGATCGGGGCGCGCGCTCGCGCTTCCCGAGATCGAGCGCGCCGCGCTCGCAGGCGATTCGGTCGCGAGCGCCGCGATCGTGCGCTGGGCCGAGCGCGTCGCGGTGTCGCTCGGCGATGTGGTCAACCTGCTCGACCCGGACTGCATCGTGCTTGGTGGCGGCGCGAGCAACCTGCGTGCGGCGCTCGATCTCGTTCCCGCGCGCGTCGCGCACTACACCTTCGGCGACTCCTTCACCACGCCCATCGTGCGCGCCGAACTCGGCGACAGCGCCGGCGTGATCGGCGCCGCGTGGCTCTGGGAGTAGTTCAGAACCGCTCGGCACCGAGCATCGAGACATCGAAGCAGGGCTTCTCGCCCGCGACAATCTCCGCCATCGCCTTGCCGGTGACCGGTCCGAGCGTCATGCCCATCATCGCGTGCCCCGTCGCCACGAACAGGCCGGGCTTGGAGCGCACGCCGCCGACGACGGGCATGCCGTCCGAGGTGCACGGCCGGTAGCCCGCCCACTCGCCCGCGGGCTTCAGCCGATCGAGACCGCGCAGGTACGACTTCGAACCCTTCACGAGCATGCCGAGTCGCTCGGGCATCCACGGCTGCCCGAGAGGGCCGATCTCGAGCGTGCCGGCGAGCCGCAGCTGCTGGTGATCGCCGTGCTTCATCGGCGTGATGGCGACGAAGGTCTCGTGCAGCACCATGCCCGTCGATGGAATCGGCGGTGGATCGAACTCCGGGTAGTCGAACTGCAGGTGGTATCCGCGCGCACCCTGCATCGGAATGCGCACGCCCGCGAGCCGCGCGAGCCCGTCGCTCCATACGCCCGCGGCGAGCACCACCGCGTCGGCGGGCACGATCTCGCCCGAGTCGAGCATGACGCCCGTGACCGCACCCGACTTCGACTGTCGGAAGGCACGCACGGCGGAGTCGAAGCGGACCTTCACTCCGTGGCGCGGCAGCGCATCGAGCAGTCCTGCGATCAGGTCGTGAGGTGCGCAGTGCGCGCTGTCCTTCATGTGGATGGCGCCCGCGACCTCGTCGCTGAAGCAGGGGTTCCGCCGGCGGAGGTCGTCGCCCTCGATCCGCTCCCACGCGTAGCCGAACTTCTCGAGGCTGCGCGCCTCGGCCTCCGCGGCCGCCATGTTCTCCCGGCGGAGGACGACATCGAGCCAGCCGTCGCGCGCGTAGTCGCAGGCGATGTTCTCCTCCGCGATCATCTTCTCGAGCACATCGAGCGTCTGCCAGCCCATCGCGCACAGCACCTCCATGCAGCGGTCGAGGTAGCGCTGGTTGCAGTGGAGGTGGAAGTTCCAGAGCCACGCGACGAGCTCGCGGTCGATGCGAGGCTTGATGTAGAGGGGCGCCGTGCGCGAGAACATCCACTTGAGCCCGCGCCACGAGACGCCGGGGCGCGTGAGCGGGTAGTGGCCGATCGAAAGCAGTCCGGCGTTGCCGCCGCTCGCGCCATCGCCCGCGGCGCGGGGCTTCTCGCGGTCGATGATCGTGACATCGAACCCCTTGCGCGCAAGGTGCCACGCGGTCGACGCGCCGACGATGCCCCCGCCGACCACGACGGCGTGGCGCTTGAGGCCGGAGGTGAGCGAGGAGCCGAAGATGCCGAAGCTCATTGGGCGGGAGGATAGCGGGGCGCGGCAAAAGCGAGACAGGCGCGCGACGGTCGTCGCGCGCCTGCCTCGGATTCGATTGCGTCGGGATCAGGCCTTCTTCAGGGCCGCCTGGTACTCCTCGAGCGTTGCCTTCATCTCGTCCTTCATGCGGCCGGCCTCGGTCTTCTCGATGGCCTTCTTCTGCAGTTCGATGGCGCGGGGCACATCGCCCATCCGGAAGACGACGCGCGCGAGGGTGTCGAGCATGGCGCCGTTCTCGCCGCCCGAGGCCTTCATGCCCGACTCGGCGCACTTGAGCGCGAGCTCGAGGTCCGGGTTCTCGATGCCGCCGTTCGGGTCGACCATCATCCACGCCAGCGCGTTCATCATCATCGCGTCGTCCTTGCGGGCGTCGTGGATCTCGCGCGCGTACTTCCATGCCTCGGCGGGCTGCTTCATCGGGCCGGCGAGGATCTGGACGAGCTGCATCTTGAGCTGGTCGTTCGCGTTCTCCGCGAGGAAGGCCTTGATCGTGGCGACGGCCTCGGTGTAGTCGCCGCTCTGCGCGGCGGCGCGCATGGTCATGCGGAGCTTCATCTGGAGCTCCTCGGCGGCGCGCTCTGCGTCGAACGCCTTCTTCGCCGCGTCGATATCCCACTTGCCCGCGAGGATCTGCTCGAGCGGGGCGTCCATCGACATCGGGTGGCCGATCCACGCCACGGTCGAGTTCTGGTCGACGATGAACGCGCAGGGGATGCCGCGCTGGCCGGAGGCCTGCATCCACGGCATCGACATCTTCTCGCGGTCACCCGCGTAGACGACCCGGTAGCCCATCGTGTCGCCCTTGCCCTCGACGAACGAGCGCACCTTGTCGAGCTTCGCCGCTTCGTCGGAGCCGCGCTCGCTCGAGGCGACGCTGACGACGACGACCTCGGGGTGCTTCTTCTGGAGTTCGGAGAGGTGCGGCATCGCGGCGATGCACGGACCGCACCAGGTCGCCCAGAACTCGATCACATGGACCTTGCCCTTCTCGATGCCCTTGATCTCCTCGCCCTTGATCCACGCGTCGTAGGCGAGGGCAGGGGCAGGGTCGCCGATGCCGAGCTTGGCGGCGTCTGCGGCGGGCGCGGCCTGCGGGGCGGCGGGCTTGATCGCGGTTGCAGGAATGGTCTTGCCACCGTCCTGGGGGACGGCAAGCAGTGCGGCGGCGAGCAGGGTCGAAACGGCGAGCATGGTGTTCCTTTCGGGTGCAGCCGCGGAATGCGGCTCGACCATGCTAACAGCGACGCCGCTACCTCAATGCGGCATCCACCGTGTTTCGGAGAAGCATCGCGACGGTCATGGGGCCGACGCCTCCCGGGACGGGGGAGATAAATCCCGCCACCTCCTGGACCTCGTCGAAGGCGACATCGCCGACGGTGATCGACTTCCCGTCGGGGCCGGCGACCCGGTTGATGCCGACATCGATGACGACGGCGCCCGGCTTGACCATGTCGCCCGTGATCAGCCCGGGGACGCCGGCGGCGGCCACCAGGACATCGGCCGAACGGGTCAGGTCGGCGATCCCGCGCGTGAACTTGTTGGTCGAGACCACCGTCGCCTCGGCGCGCATGAGGAGCACGGCGATCGGCTTCCCGACGATGTTCGACGCGCCCACGATGACGCAGCGGGAGCCGCGGAGTTCGACGCCCGTCGACTCGATCATCTCGACCGACGCGAGCGCCGTGCATGGCACGAGGCTGCGTCGTCCGTAGACGACATTGCCGATGTTCGCGGGGTTGACGCCCTCGACATCCTTCTCGGGATCGATGAGCGCCTGGATGCGCTCGTGATCGACGCCCGGTGTGAGTGGAAGGTGCAGCATGATCGCGTGCACCTCGTCCTCGGTGTTGAGGAGAAGGATGCGGCCCGCGATGTCGTCGTAGCCGGCGCCATCCGGAAGCCGATGCAGGCGGTACTCGATCCCGATCGCCTTGCAGGTCTTCGCCTGGTTCTCGGCGTAGATGGTTGCGGCGCGGTCGCTGCCGACGAGCACGGCATCGAGGCGGACGGGGCGCCCGCTGGACTCGATGCGGCGGACGAGCGACTCGCGGACCGCTGCGCTGAGCGCCCGCCCGTCGATCAGCTTCGCGCTCATCGTGCGCCTCCGGTTCCGCCGGTGAAGGGCGGGAGTGCGAGCCGTGCGAGCGCCTCCTCGTAGCGCGCCACCGTCGCGTGGACCACATCGTCGGGCAGTTCGGGTCCGGGCGCCTCCTTGTTCCAGCGCCCCTCCGCCACGAGGCCGAGCAGGTGGTTGCGGACGAACTGCTTGTCGTAGCTCTGCTGGTCGCGTCCCGGCGCGTAGTCGTCGGCTGGCCAGTAGCGCGAGCTGTCGGGCGTGAGCACCTCGTCGACGAGTATGAGCTCGTCGGTCGGCGTGCCGTCCTCGCCGAGCGCGAAGCCGAACTCGAACTTCGTGTCCGCGAGGATCACGCCGCGTGACAGCGCGTACTCGGCCGCCGCGGAGTAGATCGCGAGCGTCAGGTCGCGGAGCCGCGACATGAGCGGTGTCCCGACGAGTTCGCACGCGCGCTCGAAGGAGATGTTCTCGTCGTGCCCCTCGTCCGCCTTGGTCGCAGGCGTGAAGATCGGCTGGGGAAGGCGGCTGCACTGGGCGAGGCCGCTCGGGAGCGGAATGCCGCACACCGTGCCGCTCTCGCGGTACTCGCTCCAGCCGCTGCCCGCGAGGTAGCCGCGCGCCACGCACTCGATCGGCACGACCTTCGCCGCACGGCACAGCATCGAGCGTCCCTCGAGCATGCGGCGGTCGGCCTCGCCGAGCCCGGGGACCGAGGCCAGATTCGTGCCGAGGACATGGTCGCCGATGATCGCGCGGGCCCGCAGGAAGCCGAACCATCCGAGGCTCATCCGCGTGAGCAGCCGTCCCTTGCCCGCAATCGGCGTCGGCATCACGACATCGAAGGCGCTCAGGCGGTCGGTCGCGATGATCAGGAGCGGCGACGCGGGCGACTCGCCCGTCCGGTAGACATCGCGCACCTTTCCCTCGCGCCGGCCTGGAAGCGGGAGCGCGGTCCGGAACACGGGGGCTGCCGAAACACCTGAAGTCGAGGTCGCCATCGGGGGACAGGTTACACTCCGACGCGCCGCGCCGTCGGGCCGGCTGCGTTCCGCGCTCGTCGCGCGGGACGCACGACGAGTCGATCGTTTCCCGCCCCGCGACGCTGCGAGGCTGCTCCCGTTTTTCCGCCGTTCGCCGCGATGCTCCGATTCCGCGTCCATGATCCGAAGGGCCCAGACGGCAGCGGTGCGTCGGGCGCATGGTCCTTGCGTTCGGCATATCTCGTGGGGCCCGACGGTCGTCCCGCGCCCGGCACGGTCACGGTCGACGGCGGCGTCATCTCGTGCGAGCCCGAGCGCGAGCAACCGGTCGGTCTCGCGCTGCTCGTCGATACGGGTGCGGCGGGACGCATCGTGCTGCAGACCTGCTTCCTTCCCGCGAAGAACGAACCCTACGAGCTCTTCATCGAGATCGCGCGCTGGCTCATCAAGCAGTTCGTGCTGCAGAGCGAGACCTGGCAGATGTGGAATCCGCTTCTGAGCGGCGAGGCGCTCCACCAGTGGGAGATCGCGCGAGAGGCGTTCCGCGCCGCGCTGCGCGAGTCGGAGCCCGTCGCGGGCGAGCGGCTCGCGCGCGAGGCGGTGGCGGTGGGTGTGGCGGCGGCCGAGCGGCTCGCCGAGCGGCACTCGCACTTCCTTCTCGTGCGCCGCTTCGCGCGCAAGGGCCTCGGTGTCGGCTCGACGGGACTCTGCGTCGATCCCTCGATCGCGCCCAAGGGGGCGGCGACCGCGGTCGCGAGCCGCTTCGGTGTGATCGCGCTCCGCACGCCGTGGACGCGGATCGAGGCGCGCCCGGGAAAGCGCGATTTCGCGGCGATCGATGCGTGGGTCCAGTGGGCGCACGCCGAACGCAAGCCGATCGTGCTCGGGCCGGTCGTCGACTTCGGGCCGGACGAGCATGGCAAGGGCGTCGGGATCCCGGCGCATGTGATGGCGGAGCACCGCGATCCGAAGCGGTTCCGCGAGCTGATCTGGCACCACGCGCACGCCGTCGCCACGCGCTACGCGGCGGTGACGCCGTTCTTCATCACCGCGAGCGGCGCGAACCTCGCGGTCTGGCGGCGCGACGGCATCGAGCGCATGCTCGAACTCTGCCGGACCGCGACGGCCGCAGTGCGCGATGTGCGCCGCGATGCGAAGGCGATCCTCGAGATCCAGTCGCCCGGCGCGGAGCACTGGTGCGGCGTGCACGGCGCGGCGTGGCCGACCTCGTTCCTCCAGCGCGCGGTCGGCGAGAACCTCGGATTCTTCGCGGCGGGCGTGCGGTTCGTGCTCGCGCAGGGGCAGGACCCGATCCGCGAGTTCCTCACCGTCGCCGATCTGCTCGACGGCTATCTCGGTCGCGACCTACCCGTGTTCGTGTCGGGCTTCGGCGTGCCGAGCGAGGGCGATGGCGGCGACGGCGGTTGCTGGCACGGTGCGTGGACGCCCGGGTCGCAGGCGCGCTGGGGTGGCGAGATGCTGCAGATCTCGCTCGCACGGAAGTGGATCGAGGGCGCGTGGTGGTCGCGCCTGCAGGACACTGCACACTCGACCGACGGATTGCTCGATGTGCATGGTCGTCCGAAGCCCGTGCTGGAGTCGATCCTCAACCTGCGGAACCGCCTCGAGCATGGTGACGCGCGCGGGACCGATCCCGACGACGATGTGCATGGTGCATCGCCGGCGGCTGCGAAGCCCCGGCCGGGCGGCGGGGGGAGCGGATGACCTCCGCTCCACGGCGAACCGGTGACCGTGCGGCCGTCGCGAGCGATTCGCGGCGGGTGAACGGGGAACGGCACGGCATCGCCGTCGCGGCCCTCGTGCTGGCGTGTTGCCTGGTGCGAGCGGTCGCGGATGGTCTCGCCTCCGCTCCGTCGCGACACGCGGATGGCGCGGCATTCGTGGTTCCCGCCGTCGTGGTTCCCGCCGTGCGGATCGATCTCAACCGCGCGAGCGTCGACGAACTCGCGCTGCTGCCCGAGGTGGGCCCGTCGCTCGCATCGGAGATCGTCGCCGATCGCGCAACGCGCGGCGCGTTCGCATCGGTCGAGGAACTGACGCGGGTGCGGGGCATCGGGCCGTCGGTCCTCGCCGCGCTTTCGGCGCATGCACGCGTCTCGGAGCTCCGCGCACCATGAGCACGGCGCCGCACGGGGACGCCGGGGACGCCGGGGGCGCGGTTCGTCGCGACTTCGCGGATGCGGTCGAAGGCGTCGTCGCAGGATGGCTCGGCCCCCGCGTTCGCAACGCGATCGAGCGAGGCGGCGCGTCGGCCTTCGAGGGTTCCGCGGGGAGCCTGCCGTCGTTCGTCGCCGCCGAACTCGCGCGTGGCGGAGGCGCATCTGCCGCAGCGGGTGGTCCCGTGCTGCTCGTCGTCGCGCATCTCGACGAGGCCGACGAGGCGGTCGAGGAACTCCGCGCGCTCGGTGTCGAGGCGACCGCATTCCCTGCGATCGAGGTCCTTCCCGGCGAGACGAGCCCGAGTGCGGAACTGACGGTCGCGCGCCTCGCCGTGGTGCGCGGGCTCGCCACCTCCACTTCCGGAGGCGCGATCGTCGCGCCGATCGCGGCGCTCATGCAGTCGGTGCCGGATGCGCAGCGCATGGCCGGCCTCGTACGCGAGCTCTCGACGGGATCGCGTGTCTCGCCGACCGAGCTCGTCGCATGGCTCGTCGAGGGCGGGTACCGCCGCGTCGAGTCGATCGAGTCGCCGGGCGAGGTCGCCGTACGCGGCGGCATCGTCGACATCGCTCCGCCGGGGGGATCGTCGCCGGTTCGGCTCGACTTCTTCGGCGATGAGATCGAGCGCATCTTCGAGGTCGACCTTGCCACGCAGGCATCCGATCGGCGGATCGAGCGTGTCGAACTCGTGGCGGTCGCACTCGACGCGGTGCTCGGCGATCCCACGACGGGCGCGGGCGCGATGCATTTCGCGCAGTGTCTCCCTGCGGGCACGGTCACGGTCCTCTCGGAGATGTCGGAGATCATCGAGCAGGCGCGCGCGTACTGGGACCGCGTGCGCGACGGGCGCGGCGTGTTCGGACCGCCCGCGACGCTCTCCGCGATCGCGGAGCGCTCGAAGGCGGTGCTCGAGCTGCACGGTTTCGGAAGCGCGGGTGGCGTCGCGGACAAGCTCGGAGCGCGCATCGTTCCACCGTTCCACGAGGACGCGTCGGTCGCGGCCGGTGAACTGGCGGCGCTCGCGCGCGACCGTCGCGCGATCGTCGTGTGCGAGAGCGATGGCGAGCGCGCGCGCATGGCGGAGCTGCTCGCGCGCCACACGGAGGTCTCCCGCATCGCGATGCCGGTCGGTCATCTCGCGCGCGGGTTCCTCGTCGACGATCCGGCGCACCCGGCGATCATCGTGCCCGCCGGAGAGGTCCTCCATCGCGCACCGGTCCGACGCCGCGGCCGCACGCTCGCGGGCGCGCGGGCGAAGGACGCGTTCCTCTCGTTCGAGCCGGGCGACTATGTCGTCCACCGCGACCACGGCATCGCGCGCTTCGTCGGGCTCCAGCTCATCCGACCCGACGCCGCCGGCCCCGACGAGGCGCCGCAGGAGTTCCTCACCCTCGAGTTCGACCAGGGGGCGAAGATCCATGTCCCCGCCACGCGCATCGAGCTCGTGCAGCGGTATGTCGGTGCGGGCGCCGCGCGGCCGAAGCTCTCGACGCTCGGCGGGCGGCGCTGGAAGCGTGCGAAGGAGGAGGCCGAGGAATCGGCGCGCGACTTCGCGGCGGAGCTCCTCCGCGTCCAGGCCGCGCGCAGCGCCACGCGCGGCACCGCGTTTCCCGCGGACAGCGACTGGCAGCGCGAGTTCGAGTCGCAGTTTCCCTACGACGAGACGGAGGACCAGCTCTCCGCGATCGCGGCGACGAAGCGCGACATGGAGCGCGCGCGCCCGATGGACCGCCTCGTCTGCGGCGATGTCGGCTTCGGCAAGACGGAGATCGCCATCCGCGCGGCCTTCAAGGCCGTCGATTCGGGTTCGCAGGTCGCGGTGCTCGTGCCGACGACCGTGCTCTGCGAGCAGCACGAGCGCAGCTTCCGCGACCGGTTCCGCGGCTATCCGTTCCGGGTCGAGAGCGTGAGCCGCTTCAAGAGCGACGCCGAGCAGCGCGAGACGCTCGAGGCGCTCGCCGAGGGCAAGGTCGATGTGATCATCGGCACGCACCGGCTGCTCTCGAAGGATGTGCACTTCCGGAACCTGGGGCTCGTCGTCGTCGACGAGGAGCAGCGCTTCGGCGTCGAGCACAAGCAGCGCCTGCTCGAGTTCCGCGTGACCGCCGATGTCCTCACGCTCTCGGCGACGCCGATCCCGCGCACGCTGCACATGGCGATGCTCGGTCTCCGCGACATCAGTTCGCTCACCACCGCGCCCGCCGACCGGCGCGCGATCGTGACCGAGGTGATCCCGCACAACCGACGGCGGATCCAGCAGGCGATCCTGCGCGAACTCGCGCGCGAGGGCCAGATCTTCTTCGTCCACAACCGGATCCACGATCTCTTCAGCGTGGCCGACGACCTGCAGCAGCTCGCCCCCGACGCGCGCATCGCGGTCGGTCACGGACAGATGCCGCCGAAGGAGCTCGAGGACGCGATGCTCCGCTTCATGCGGCGCGAGGCGGACATCCTCGTCTCGACGACCATCATCGAGTCGGGCATCGACATCCCGACGGCGAACACCATCATCATCAACAACGCGCACATGTTCGGCCTCGCCGAGCTGCACCAGCTGCGCGGCCGCGTGGGCCGCTGGAAGCACCGCGCGTACTGCTACCTCGTGCTGCCGAAGGACCGGCCGGTGCGCGACGAGGCGCTGAAGCGACTGCACGCCGTCGAGGAGTTCTCGATGCTCGGCGCGGGTTTCCGCATCGCGATGCGCGACCTCGAGCTTCGCGGCGCGGGCAACCTGCTCGGCGCCGAGCAGAGCGGCCACATCGCGGCCGTCGGATACGAGATGTACTGCCAGCTCCTCGAGCAGGCGGTCGCCGGGCTGCGCAACGAGACGAAGGTCTCGCCGCTCGACACCATCGTCGACATCGGTCTCGCGGGGAGCATTCCGAAGGGGTGGATCCCGAGCGACGCGCGGCGCATGGAGGCCTATCGCCGCATCGGACAGGCCGACACGATCGAGGCGCTCGCGAAGGTCGTGGCCGACCTCGAGAGCGCGTACGGCGAGGCACCGTCGGGAACGCGGGCGCTGCTCGATGTCGCGGACCTCAGGCTGCGCGCCGCGACGCTCGGCATCCGATCGGTCGTGCGCGCCGCACCGGATGTCATCTTCCGCTGCGCCAGCCCGCGCGAACTCGAGCGCCTGCTCGCGGGCGTGCAGGGGGTGGTGCGGGTGGTGGGGCAGCCGGATGACGCCGGGCTCACGGATGTCTACTTCCGTCCGCCCGCGGCGTTCCTCGAGCCGCGGTCCCTCGTCACGGTGCTGCGAAAGCGTCTGGCCGTGTAGCGCATCGGGAGCGGATCGGTTCCCGTGCCGACCCTCCTGCGGCGGCCGTCTGAGCGTGCTTTCGGGGGCGAGAAGGTCGGAGCGACTCTCTTCCCGAGGATCGCCGCGAATGCCCGGTTTCCCGTCGACACGGCGCGTTCACTTCGCGTTAGCATCCGCCCGCCCGTCGCCTGGAAGTGAGGCGAGATGGGCCGGAACGCCGAGAAGAATCGGCGACCGACCCGAAGT
>JBEAQW010000126.1:0-35002 GCA_041163725.1 Planctomycetota bacterium | reverse complement strand
CGCGAGGCCCGCGAACGGCGCTGGACCGCCGCCGAACGCTACTACTACCGCGTGTTCCGACCCGCCATGCGCAGCATCCGGCGCTATCCCACCTCGGGCATCCGCGGCGATGCGCAGTACGGCGCACTCAAGCGCGTGCTCCCCAGGATCTCCGACCTCGGCTTCAGCCGGTGGCTCGCGATGCGCGCGCGGCTTGGACACGCGCCGCCGGGCCCGGAGAGTCCGAAGCCCGACGGCGCGTCGTGATCGAGTTGCGCCCCTGATCCGGCCGGGGCCGCCGTGTTCCCGTTACGCGGCCTCACCCGAACGATCGAAGCCCTTGAGGAGATCGTTGGCGCTGCGCTCCGCGCGATCGAGTCGCCAGCGCAGCGTGCCTTCCTTGATCCCCCACATGCGCGCGAGCTGGGCGACGGTGTATCCGTCGATGTACACCGCCGAGTAGAGACGCGCGTCGTCGACACCGAGATGCTCGGCGAGCCATTCGTCGGTCTCGCGACGGTCGCGCTCGAGCCACTCCTCCGAGCGGGAGGCATAGCCCGGCCCCCCCGCGCCCACGCTCGCCTCGTAGCGCCGCGTCACCTCGCGGTGCCGGCGCGCGTCGAGCAGCACGCACTTGCGCACCTGCTTGGCGTAGGCGTAGACATCCTGCATCGTGGCGAAGCGCGCCGCGCCGCATCCGTCGCGCTCGATGCGGCGCATCATCTTGTCGAGCGCCATCTCGAAGGCGTTCGCGTACTCGATGCCGCGCCAGTTCCACTCGGACCGGCTGAGCACCTGATACACCGTGTAGAGGTCGTACGGGAACGCATCGATGAAACAGGTGTCGTCGAACGGTCCGAATCCATTCGTCTTGATCTCGATCATGCTCATGCTTCTTGAGGCTCCTTCCAGGCTTTCCGCCATCCAACCGCCGCCGTCTCCGCCGCGCCGCGCCGATCGCGCCGCGAACATCCACCGCTCACGCCTGTTCAGTTGTTGGAGATCACCTCCATTCCCCCGCCCACATCGGTGAACACCTCCGCGAAGTCGGGCACCTCGTTCGCAGTGTTCTCGAGGTCGTACTCCTCGGTGATCGTGCTTCCGAGCCAGGACTGCAGCCGGCCCGCCGCGTGCGGCGGCGCGTGGTGCGTCGCGATCTCGGTCGCGAAGTTGATGAGGTCGTACATGCGGCAGCTCGACTGCAGCATGCGCTGGCGCTTCACGCTGAGCGCCTCGATGCTCGCGATGCCGTAGCGCGACTCGTAGTCACCCACCATCTGGCGGAACGCACGGCGCCGTTCGCGCGCACCGTCGGTCGTACCCCACGAGATGCGGTTGAGCTCGTTCTCGAGCAGGCGCACCTCGCGCAGGCTGGCCCACGAGCGCTGCGCGCTGTCGAAGCGCTGGCGCATCGCGCTGAAACCGTCGTCGTTGGCGTAGTGCGCAAGCGCACGGTCGAGCGAGTGCTCGGGGTCCTTGCCGATACGGATCGTGCTGCGGAACGCGGCACGCATGCCGATCGCGCCGTTCGAGCACACCAGACGGACGAGCGCGATATGGATGCGCGGCTCTCCCATCCCGTCGACCGGCACCTCGAGGTGGAAGCGGTTCCGGAACCCGTCGGGACCGATCTTCAGGATCTCGTCGACGCCGGCGGGCCGGTGCATCGAGGAGAGCACGCCGTTGCTGTAGGCGACGCGCGTGCCGCTGAAGCTCTCGACGATCGAAGCCGCCGATTCGCTATGGAGCAGCGGACCGTTCGGCGAACTCACCGCGAGCAGCCGCGGCCTGGACCCTGCCGGGCCCGAGCGCTCGATCGCGAAGCGCACCGAGCGGCCGGCATCGAGCCGCGCCACGCGGTTGAACACCTCTGCGGGGTCGAAGTAGCGGAACACCGCCTCGTTCAGTCCGCAGCGGACGAACAGGCTCCACCAGAACCGTGGCGTCGTGACGACCGGCTCGTCGTCGATCGAGAGGAGCGACGGCGCCTTGCGGAAGTTGCGCACCTCGCGCGGCGACTCGGGATCGCTTCCCGCGGCGCCGATCCGCGCAGGCTCGGCCGCGAGTCGTTCACCCACCGCCTCGCCGTCCGGCTGGCTCAGCGTCTTGAGCGCGCGAAGGCTCGCCACGCGATACTCGATCTTCGGCATCACCTCGTTCGCAGTCGCCGTCGACCACGGCCCGCCCCAGCGCGAGGTGCCGTCGGTCATCAGCCGCGAGCCGACGCGTCGGACACGCACACCCTGCGAGCCGTCGCCCGCGTGATCCTGCCCGTCCCCGCCGCCGCCGACGCGCACGATCGCCGTCTCCGCCGAGCCGTCCGCGGCGGTTCCACCGATCCCACCATCCGCTGCACCGCCCCACTCCCGTGCATGCTCACCGTCCATGTCGTTTCTCATCGTGAACCGATTTCCTTTCCTGCATTCCGACCGGAGCCGGACATGCAAAGCGTTGTCATCACACCAATCCCGTCTCGCCAACAACACGCGTCATGCCGAGTGACCCGCCTGGGCGGTCAGCCGGCCGCAGGACGCGGAACCCTGCGTCCGCGCTGCTTGCGCCGCGCGATCACCGGAGGCAGCACCACCGTGATCTGCGCGAGCCGCTTCCGCATCCGCTCGATCTCGGCGTCGAGCTCGCGGGTGCTGCCGAGCGAGCGCCAGCCCGTCTCGGTGAGCACATGCTGTTCGGCCGGCCGCACCACGCGCGTCATCGGAAGCGCGCTTCCGCGGGCCTGCACGATCTGCTTCATGCGGATGTGCTCGTGCCGGCGGAACGCGCGGCCGCACATCTGGACCGTGGGAAGCCGCGACGCAGGCCTGCAGAACACCGTGCGGATCGAGGGACAGTCGAAGCCCTCGGTGAGCACATTCATCGAGACGAGCACCTCGGTCTCGCCGCGACGGAACCCGCCGATCTGACGATCGCGGTCGCTCGTACCCGTCACGAGTTCGACGCGCACGCCGCGGGCCGCGAGTTCGCCCACGCACTCCTCCGCCTCGGCGCGCTTCTGGAAGAACACGACCGACTGGCCCCACCGCTCGCGATCGACCGCGTACAGCCGGGCGATGTGGAGGGGCTTCCAGTCGGGCACCGTGAAGTGCCGGTACGCGCTCAGATATCCGTCGTCGACGAGGCGCTGGATCGAGCAGGTCCGCACCGTCCGCTCGAAGCAGAGCTTGACGCGGTCGCGACGGAACGGCGTGGCCGTCAGACCGATCACGATCGACGGATCGATCACGCCGTGCAGCGTCGCCATCGAGAGCGCGCCGTCGTGATGCGCCTCGTCGATCACCAGCACATCCACCTTCGGCGGCCTGCGGTCGTACATCGAGATCGTCGACATCTCGACTCCGAAGCCGAACTTCCGGTTCTCCTCGCACGCCTGACGCAGCAGTTCGCGGCGCCCCGCGCACCAGCCGACGCGCAGCCCGAGCTGACTCTGCAGCACCGCGGCGCAGAGCAGCCCGACGAAGGTCTTGCCTGAACCCGTCGGCGACTGGATCAGCACCGAACGGCTGCGACGCGCACCGGAGCCGGCGATGCCGAGGCCGCCATCAGTCGCCTCGGTGCCGTCCGTCCCCGCAAGCCGCTTCGCGAAGTGGCCGACGCAGGCGAGCGCCATCTCGACCTGATACGGACGCGCACCATGCGCAGCGCATGCGTCGCGCGTGGCGTCGAGAAGGACCCCAGTCGGGTCCTGCGACTCGCCATCGCTCGGCTCGTGTCCGTTCCGGCGCGCCTTCCGTCCGTTCCCGCACGCGCGGTAGCCCTTCGCGCGTGCAGCCTGGTCGTCGGCGTCCGACTCGTATTCGGTTGGTGGTCGTGCCGTCTTGCCTGTGCGCCTCGCATTCATCCGCATGAGTGCCGTGGCGTGGGTCGACTCCGACCCGGTCTCAGTCGCCTCGCACTCGTTGGTCTCGAGAGTTCCTTCGGTCGTGTCCGTTTCGTGCTCGATTGCCCGCCTGTCCGCCCCATCGTCATGGTCGCCACCCGTCCCTGGGTGACTGTCGGCCTGATTGAAATCCATTCCGCGTACCTCCGATCGCTCGACGATCGTTCGACGCCTCCGGTCCGACTCAGGGCTCCCAACTGGCCACGCGGTCAGTCGGGTTCATGGATGCCCACGCTTCTGCTTGCACGGGTCCGCTCTTGCGGTTCCGCACGCACACTTCATCTCACTCGCCGCAACGCCCCACACTTTTCGCCCCACACTTCGCAACCCACACCTGGCCCCTCACACCTCGCCCCTCACAGTCGGTCTCGCTTACCCCCCACCCACCACACCGGGGTCAGCACCAAATCGAGGCGTGTGACAACCACTCCAGTTGCCCGCAGGCACTCCGGTCTCATCTGTTTCCAACCACCTACTCACTCATGAACGGGCAGACTGTCTGCCACGCTTCGCAACTGTCCTCACTCGGCTGCCCTCACTCGACTGTCCTCACTCGACAATCTCGTCTTTCCTGATCTGTCCGAACCTCCACCGCTCACACCTGGCACCATCACTCCCTAGTGCCCATCACACGCTGCCACCCCATCGCCACCCCATCGCCACTCCGTCGTCACCCCACCCGGTCGTCACCCCGTCTGACCGACTGGGTTGACGCCCGAGCTGACCCTGCCCACGCTCTCCCCATGACTCCCTCCCGACGGGCGGGAGGGTATCTGGGCCGTTTCACCCGGAATCCACGACGGATTTCCGAACTGTCTGCGCGGAGTCGAGCCGACGGCGCGATGCGAGAGGTCGAGAACATTCGCGACCCTCGCGCCAGACCGTGACGGCGCGAAAAACCGCGCAGCAGCCAGCAATCTTTTCTCCACCAATCAGCCGTGTCTTCCAATGGCTCGCCGACACTATTCTCCGCCGAGCGACGCCGAGACTAGCGGTCGCAAACGGAAAGGCAAGCATCGGCCGACGATTTCGCAAACGAAAGTGCAAATCGTCCTTGAACTCACTCGACAGCCCTTCGATCGACGAAACGGACCAATCGGCCAGGCCCCGCGGGCGGATGTTGAAGAATCGCGCTTTTCGGCGGTGTCGTACATTCTCGGGACCATGACAGCCTCCCCAACCCCTGCGAATGTCGAATCCCTCCTCAAGGAGGACCGCGTCTTCCCGCCCGCCGCCGCGCAGGCACACGCGCTCGGCGGCGCCTGGTGCGCCTCGATGGACGAGTACCGCGCGCGCCACGCGCGGTCGATCGCCGACCCCGAGGGCTTCTGGGGCGAGGTGGCGCAGGACTTCGAGTGGTTCACCCCCTGGACGAAGGTCCTCGAGTGGAACTGCCCCGACGCGAGGTGGTTCGTCGGTGCAACGACGAACATCTGCCACAACGCGCTCGACCGCCATGTGCTGGACGGCCACGGGCACGAGGTCGGCATCATCTGGGAAGGCGAACCGAAGCCGGAAGGCCAGCCCGAGGTGAAGCACCTCTGCTACGGCGAGCTGCTCGAGGAAGTCTGCCGGTGCGCCAACGCGCTCAAGTCGCTCGGCGTGAGGAAGGGCGATGTGGTCACCCTCTACATGGGCATGGTCCCGGAGCTCGCGATCGCGATGCTCGCGTGCGCGCGCATCGGCGCGGCGCACAGCGTCATCTTCGGCGGCTTCCCCGCGCCCTCGATCGTCGACCGCATGCTCGACGCCTCGTCGCGCGTGATCGTGACCTGCGACGGCGCATGGCGCCGCGGGCAGGTCGTGCCGCTCAAGAAGAATGTCGACGAGGCCATCGACCTGCTGGCCGCCCAGGGCCACAAGGTCGACCATTGCATCGTCCTCCACCGCACGAAGAACGAGATCGCGTGGACCACGGGCCGGGACCACGCATGGCATGAACTCGTCGGCGCGCAGGCCGCCGAGTGCGCGTGCGAGCCGATGGATTCGGAGGACCTGCTGTTCCTCCTCTACACCTCCGGCTCGACGGGCAAGCCGAAGGGCATCCGCCACACCACCGGCGGCTACATGGTCTACACCGCGTACACCGCGCAGCAGACCTTCAACCTTCGACCCGACAGCGGGCATGTCTACTGGTGCACCGCCGACATCGGCTGGGTCACGGGCCACTCGTACATCGTCTACGGCATCATGCCGAACCGCGTGCCGACGCTCATGTTCGAAGGCGCGCCGAACTGGCCTGCCGAGGACCGGTTCTGGGAGATGGTCGCGCGCCACAAGGTCACGCACTTCTACACGGCGCCGACCGCGATCCGCGCGTTCATGAAGTGGGGCGACGGCCATCCAGCGAAGCACGACCTCTCGAGCCTGAAGGTGCTGGGCACCGTGGGCGAGCCGATCAATCCCGAGGCGTGGATGTGGTACCACCGGAACATCGGCGGCGAGTCGTGTCCGATCGTCGACACCTTCTGGCAGACCGAGACCGGCGGCCATGTCATCACGCCGCTCGCATGCGCCACGCCGACCGTGCCGGGTTCGTGCACGCTTCCGTTCTTCGGCATCGATGCGGCCGTCGTCGACGAGCACGGCAACGAGCTGCCCGCGAACACCGGTGGGCTGCTCGTGATCCGCAAGCCGTGGCCATCGATGCTGCGCGGAATCCACGGCGACCGCCAGCGCTTCATCGACACCTACTGGTCGCGCGTCGAGGGCATGTACCTCGCGGGCGACGGCGCACGCCGCGACGACCGCGGCTACTTCTGGATCATGGGACGCATCGACGATGTCATCAACGTGTCGGGCCACCGGCTCGGCACGATGGAGGTCGAGAGCGCGCTCGTCTCGCACGACGCGGTGGTCGAGGCCGCGGTCGTGGGCATGCCGCACGACATCAAGGGCACGGGCATCGCGGCGTTCGTCTCGCTCGCACCCGGCGCGACGCCGAGCGACGAGCTGAAGTCGTCGCTGCGCGAGCATGTCTCGGGCGTGCTCGGTCCGATCGCGAAGCCCGACATGATCCGCTTCTCGCAGGCGCTGCCCAAGACGCGCTCGGGGAAGATCATGCGCCGGCTGCTCCGCGACATCGCGGCGGGGCGCGACTCGAAGCAGGACACGACGACGCTCGAGGACTTCAATGTCCTCGCGGCGCTCCGCGGAAACGAGGAGTGAACATGGCGGCGCGGAAGTCGAGTGCATCCGCAGCGCGGCGCCGCGAGTCTCCGAGCGCGGAGCACCACCGCGTGCGGCGCAAGCAGCATGAGAGCGAGGCCGCGCAGGACTACTGCGAGGCGATCGCGGAGCTCCTCGACGCCGGCGTCGAGGCGCGCGTCGGCCGGATCGCGGAGCGCTTCGGGCTGTCCCATGTCACGGTGTCGCGCGTCGTGCGCCGGCTCGCGAGCGAGGGGTTCGTCGTGGCGCAGCCGCGCAAGCCGCTCGGCCTGACCCCGCGCGGCCGGGCGTTGGCGAGCGAGGCGCGCCGGCGCCACGACCTCGTGATCGACTTCCTGCGCGCGCTGGGGGTCGACGCGCGGACCGCCGCCCTCGACGCGGAGGGGATCGAGCACCATGTCTCCCCCGCCACCCTTCGGGCAATGGCGAGGTACCTGGAACGGCCGTAGGCCGCCGGCTCGCGCAGAGGGCCACGGTCCGCGCCACCCGCCCATCGGGGCTGCCGGTTCCGGACGCAAGTTGCAACGCGGCGGTGGCGCGCGGGTCGGGCCTGCCCTACCCTAGATGTAGCCCATGCTACATCGAGCCACCGCCATCCTCGTCCTCGCGCTCCTCCACCTCGGACTCGCCGCGTGCGGTTCGTCGGACAACCCGTCGAAGACCCGCGGCGACGGTGCCGCGCCGGCGGAGCGCACGCGCCCGCTCGTCGTCTGCACCACTCCGATCGTGGCCGACCTCGTGCGCGAGATCGGCGGTGAGCGGATCGAAGTCGTCGGACTGATCCAGCCGGGAGTCGACCCCCACCTCTGGACGCCAACCCGTACCGACATCATCACGATCCTCGAGGCCGATGCCGTTGCGCTCAACGGCCTGATGCTTGAGGGCCGCATCGGCGATTCGATCGCGCGCGCCGAGTCGCTCAACCGTCCCGTGCTTCGGGTCGCGCAGACGATCAGCCGTGATGACCTCCTGACCGACCACCGCCGCGCGACCTACTTCGATCCGCACATCTGGATGGATCCGATCCTCTGGGGCGAGACGGCCGCGCCGACGGCCGCCTTCCTCGCCCGGGTCGCGCCGGCCCATGCCGACGAGTTCCGCGCGCGTGCGGAGGCGTTCCAGCGCTCGGCGCAGGAACTCGAGCGCGAGTGCAGGCTCGCACTCGCAGCGATTCCCTACCAGTCGCGCCTGCTCGTCACCGCACACGACGCGTTCGAGTACTTCGGGCGACGCTTCGACCTGAAGGTCCGCGGTATCCAGGGTCTCTCGACCGAAAGCGAGGCGTCGATCGCGGATATCGAGCATCTCGTCGCGGAGATCGCACAGAAGCAGATCCCCAGCGCATTCATCGAAACGACCGTCTCGGACCGGACCGTGCGCGCACTCGTCGAGGGATGCAAGGGCGTCGGCCATGACCTCGGAATCGGTGACCCGCTCTACTCCGACTCGCTCGGACGGCTCGGTTCGGCCGAGGGGACCTGGATCGGGATGATGCGCTACAACACGCGCGTCATCGCCGAGAGCCTGACGGGATCGGGCCGCTGATGGCGGTGATCGCGACGCCGCAGCCGCATGCCGGGCGATCGGCCGCGCTCGAGCTCGACGGCTTCGATGCCGGATACTCCACGGGCGAGATCCGTGCGCGGGGCGTCGTGCTCCGCATCGGCCGCGGCACGATGACCGCACTGATCGGACCGAACGGCGCGGGCAAGTCGACGCTGCTGAAGGGCATGCTCGGACTGACGCCGGTCCATACACCCGACGCCGTGCGCTTCTTCGGTGAACCGCTCGATGCAGCCCGTCAGCGCGTCGCGTATCTACCGCAGCGCTCCGAGATCGACTGGGACTTCCCGCTCTCGGCGCTCGATGTCGTGCTGATGGGCCTGTACGCCGAGATCGGCCTGTTCCGGCGGATCCATCGCGCCGCACGCGCGCGCGCGCTCGATGCACTCGCGCTGGTCGGGATGAAGGAACTCGCATCGCGCCCGATCGCGGCGCTCTCGGGCGGGCAACGCCAGCGCGTGCTGGTGGCGCGTGCGCTCGTGCAGCGCGCCGAACTGCTCCTGCTCGACGAACCGTTCGCGAATGTGGATGCGCCGACGGAACGCGCGATCGCCGATGCGCTGCGGCGGCGCTGCGACGAGGGCGCGACGGTGCTCGCCGTCCACCACGATCTCGGCACGGTCCGCGCGCGATTCGACGACGCGGTGCTCTTCAACACCACGGTGCTCGCGCACGGTCCCGTACAGGACACGATCGACGAGATCTCCATCGCGCGCGCGTACGGATTCGTGGCCGAGGCCGAGGGAGCAGGTTGACGCTCGGGCCGAACATGCTTCCCGTGCTCGCCGCCTGCGGACTGTTCGGCGCCGTCGCGGGTGGGGTCGGCACCTTCGTGCTGGCGCGACGCCGTGCCTTGCTCGCCGATGTCGCCGGACACGCATCGCTGCCGGGCGTCTGCGTGGCGTTTCTTCTCGGCGAGGCGATCGGTGTCGGCGGACGCGCGCCCTGGCTGCTGCTCGCGGGCGCGACCGTGTCCGCGCTGCTCGCGGCGTTCTGCGTGCCTTGGCTCGCGCGCCTGCGCGGCGTCGGGCCCGACGGAGCACTCGCGGTGTCGCTCTCGTTCTTCTTCGGGCTCGGCGCGGTGCTTCTCTCGGGCGTGCAGTCGCACGCGTCCGGTGCGCAGGGCGGGCTCAACCACCTGCTCTTCGGAAGCGCGGCCGCCATCACGCGATCCGACCTCCACGCCGTCGCGATACTCGCGGCGATCGTGCTCGCGGTCGTGGTCGCGCTGCGCAAGGAGCTGGCGGCGCTTGCATTCGACGAGCATCACGCGCGGGTGCTCGGGCTACCCGTGCGCGCGCTCGATGCGACGATCATGCTCTGCCTCGTCGCGACCGTCGTCGCGGGCATGCAGATCGCGGGCATCGTGCTCGTGGTGGCGATGCTCATCACACCCGCCGCGACGGCGCGTCTCCTGCCGGGTTCGCTGCTGCGCGTGACGACCGCGGCGTCGGCGATCGGCGCCGTCGCATCGATCGGCGGCGTCGTGATCTCGCGTCGATTCGAGGACATCCCGACCGGGAGCGCGATGACGCTCGCGGCCGCGGCGTCGTTCATCCTCCTCCTCGGCGGCATTCGACTCGTGCGCGGAAACGGCGAGGTGCGGTCTTGAGCACCCTGCTCCTGATCGATCTGCCCGCGGTCTGCGCGGCGCTGCTCGCGCTCCTCGCCTGCGGCACGATCGGAAACTGGCTCGTGCTACGCAAGGAGTCGATGTCGGGCGACGCGATCGCGCATGCGGTGCTCCCGGGGCTGGTGACCGGCTACCTCGTCGCGGGGCGACACTCCGTCGCCGCGATGTTCGTCGGCGCGGCCTGTGCGGGACTCGCCGCCATCCTCGTGTCGCGCTGGATCGGGCGATCGGCGCGGCTCGAGCCCGGCGCCTCGCTCGGCATCGCGTTCACCGCGTTCTTCGCGCTCGGTGTCGCGCTGCTCGAGACGCAGGACGCGCGTCAGGTCGATCTCGACCCGGGGTGCGTGCTCTTCGGAGCGATCGAGACGATGTTCTTCGTGCCGCCCGACGCGGGCCCCTGGTACGCGGGGCTTCCGCGCGAGTTCTGGACGCTCGGACTCGCGGCCGCGGTCTCGATCGCGTTCTCCATCCTGTGCGCGAAGGAACTCGCGGCGTCGGCGTTCGATCCACTGCACGCGCGCGTGTCGGCATCGGCGCCGCGTGCGCTCGACTCGGTGCTGCTCTTCATCGCATCGCTTGCGATCGTCGCGAGCTTCGAGGCCGTCGGCAGCCTGCTCGTGATCGCGCTGATCGCGTGCCCTTCGCTGATCGCGGCGCCCTTCGCACGCGGCATAGTCTCGCGATTCGCGATCGGACTCTCCGCGGGTGGGGCACTCACCATCGCCGGCTACGCGCTCGCCGCGCATGCACCGAGCATCCTCGGAACCGAGACCGCGCTGAACGCAGCCGGCATGATCGCCGTGCTCCTCGCGTTGGCGGTCCCGGCCGCGCACGGACTCCGCGCGCTCGTCAGCCGCCGCCCGGCGTGAGCTTCCACTCCTTGCCGGTCGCGCCGGGCGCCCACATGCGCATGTCGTCGAGCGTCTCGGGACGGCGCGATTCCGCGTGTCCGTCGCTGAAACCGACGACGACCTCGCCACCGTGCCGCGCGCTCAGATTGCCCCACGACGCGGGCTCCCCGGGGTCGTAGGCAGCGCTCCAGGTGCGCGTGTCGAAGAACGGCGATCGGATGCGGAAGTAGCCTTCCGCGACTCCCTCGACACCGCCGGCGATCGGCGAACTCTCCTGCCCGCGCGCGCTCGCGAACACGATCGTGTTCGCGGGCTGCGCGATCTCGGAGAGTCGCGTCGCATAGAACTTGCCGAACAGCGAGAGGAACGCGCTGTTGAAGCCGCCGAAGTTCTCGTCGCCACCGACCCACACGCTGTTGAGCCCGAGGCTCGGAAACACGCTCGTCTGGTAGAGGTAGTTCGATGGATCGGTCGCCTCGAGCTGCTGCAGGAGCGTCTCGTGGTCGCCGACGAACATGCCGCGCATGTCGTGACCGATGTAGGGAGCGAGGCGCCAGACCCATCGGCTCGCAGCGACGCCGATCGTCTGCGCGGCGATCGGCTCGTGATCGGCGTCGTAGGCGGGCAGCCCCGACTTGTAGCCGGGGAGCAGCATGCCCTCCGAGTCGTGCGCGTACTGCTGCCACGCGCTCACGAGCGCGCGCGCCGCAGCCACCTCGCGCGTGCGCTCGCTCGCGACCCGGAGCTTCGAGATCAGTGGAAGCGCCAGCCCGAGCAGCACACCGAGGATGGCGAGCACCGCGAGGAGCTCGACGAGCGTGAAGCCCGCGAGCTCGGCGATCCGCCGAAGCGGACAGCGTGGCGCCTCTCGTCGTGCGTCGCGTCGTGCCATCGGTTGAAGGAGAGTTGCCTGCATGTATGCCCGGTTCCCTGTTGGCCTGCCGTCGTCTCCATCGGAGATTCTCGGCACCCGCTCCACTCCGACCACGCGGTCCTGTACGCGTCCGGGCGGTCTGCGCGCCCGGATTCCGCTGAATTCGCGTGCGCACGGCCGAGAATCGCTCGCCGTTTCGCGGACATAGCCTACCCTCGCTTCGCGCCGCGCGGTTCCGCGCCGGCGCCGAGTTCCACCGCATCCGTTCCCGTTCCGTCCCCTGCCGGCGCGTTCGGGCGAAGTACCAGACCATGCGATCCCGCCGTCAACCACCGCTCCAAGCCACCACCGCGATCGCGGGAATCCTCCTCGCCGCCGTCGCCGCAGGCCCCTGCCTCGCCGACTCGTACAAGGTGTCCTTCCCCTCGCCGACGCTCGACCGCTGGAACTATCCGTTCAATCCGACGCCCGGCACGCGCATCAGCGCATCGACCTTCGGGAACGAGCCCGGCGGCACGATGTTCGACAACCGCGACGGCCAGTTCATCGTCGGCTTCGACACGGGCGCGACGGTGCCCTCCGGACTCGGCGCCGCCAACTACGCCATCACTTCCTGCACGGTCGAGATCACCTACTCGAACGATTTCGTGGTCGAGTACGACCCGACCGTCGACCCCTTCACCGCATTCCTGCCGGAGACGGACCCGGAGTACGCGGACGACGCCGATCCGGGGCAGCCGATCGAGCTCTACGGGGTCGGATTCCGCGGTGGATTCTCGCTCGCGAACTGGACCGAGTTCTCTCCGTATACGGCGGGCGACCTGCTCGCGCCGTCGGTACGCAACGCCTTCGCGCTGGGCACGAACGCCTCGGGGGCGTGGGTCGATGTCTCGAACTCGGTGCGCGAGCGCTGGACCCCGACGCCGTTCGCCGTCGGAACGATCGACGGCCTGAAGCCCGGCAGCCTCGTCCCGATCAATACGGTCATGCGCTTCGATCTCGATGTCGGACGCGCCGATGTGCAGGCGTACCTGCGCGCGGCGCTCGATGCGGGCAAGCTTCGTCTGACGGCCTGCTCGCTGACCAAGGTCGTGCAGCAGGGCGGCAACTTCCCCACCTTCTACTGCCGCGAGAACCCGATCGTCACGATCACCGGAATCGGCGGCGCCACGCTGGCGATGACGGTCGAGACGCAGGCCTGCGCGCAGGCGGACCTCGACTGCGACGGCATCGTGAACGCGCAGGATCTCGCGATCCTCCTCGTGCAGTGGGGCTCGGCGGGATCCGCCGACCTCAACGGCGACGGGACCGTGGGAGCCGCGGATCTCGCGGCCCTGCTCGACCAGTGGGGATGAACACACTCAGACGAAGCGGGCGCGCGTGTAGACCGGGGCCAGGCGCCGGCGCACGCGCTCGCTGATGCTGTCGAGCATGCGCTCGACCTCCGTCGCGGCGATCTCCATCACGGCGGCGATCTCGGCGACGGTGAGCTCCTCCGTGTAGCGCAGTGCAAGCACGAGTCGCTCGCGCCTGGTCATTTCCCTCAGCAGATCGGTGATGATCGATGCGCGTGAGGCGCTGTTGGTCGGTGCGATCTCCGACGGGGACTTCATCGCGGCATCCTTCGCGGAATCCTTGCGGCTCATGGCCTTCCCTTCTGACACCATCCATGGCGTCGAGTCGGGAGCATAACGGCGCGTTCGCGCCCGTGGGGTCGGTGAATACCTGAGATCGGAGATCAGCCCGCGACGACCTTCGACACGCTGAAGAGCGGCAGGAGCAGCGCGATCGCCACGCCGCCGAGGATCGAGCCGAAGACCACGATCATGATGGGCTCAATCAGCGATGTCGCCTGCTTGAGCGCGGTTTCGAGGTCCTCCTCGGCGAAGTCGGCGGCTCGACCGAGCACTTCCGGCAGGCGGCCGGACCGCTCCCCCGCCGCCACCATCGAGACGACGGTGGCGGGAAGCAGCGTCTCCGCGCGCAGGGCATCCACAAGCGATCCACCTTCGCGCAGCCGCAGGTCGAGCAGATTCCAGAACGCCTCCGCGCGCGGACTGCGCGACAGGCCCCGGCAGATCGAGATGGCGTCGAGCAGGTGGATGCCGCTCGCGAGCAGCGTGGCGAGCGTGCGGCACGCGACCGCGACGAACGCGAGTCGCGCGATCGGACCGAGCACCGGCGCGCGGAACCGCATGCGGTCGATCGCGCGACGGGTCGCCTCGGAACGCGCGACGAGGAAGGCGATACCCGCGAGCACGGCGATGCCGATGGACAGCATCAGCGCGTGCTCGCGGATTCCCGTGCCGATCGCGAGGAGAACCCGCGTCGGCCCGGGGAGCTCTGCTCCGCGATCCGCATAGATGCGGGCGAAGCGTGGCAGGACGAAGATCAGAAGCCCGAGCACGACCACCGAGCCGGCTCCGAGCATGAACATCGGGTAGCTCGCGGCGGCCCGCAGCTGGCGGCGCAGGCGCTCGGCGCGCTGGAGGTGATCGGCGGCGCGCAGCAGCATCGCACCGAGCTGTCCGGTCGATTCGGCGGCGCGCGTGAGCGCGACCACGATCGGCGGCACATCGCGGCCGCGGCGCGCGAATGCCTGCGACAGAGGCATGCCGCTCTCGACATCGTGGGCCAGCGCGCGGACGAACGGGCGGAACTCGGGCCGCGCGTCCTCCGACGCGGCCGCCTCGAGCGCCTCGGAGATGGGAACGCCTGCCTCGGCCATCGTGCCGAGATGCCTGCAGAGCAGCGCGAGGTCGCTCCGTCGGACCGAGCCACGCGCGCGGCGTGCGATGGGCGCGGCGAGCGCCTCGTCGCGGCCGATCGACAGCACGGTGCGGCCCTCGGCGCGGAGCTTGCGCGCGACCTCCTCCGCGCTCGATGCCGCCATCGAACCGCTCGCCTCGCGGCCATCGGAGTCGATGGCGCGGTACACGAAGGTCGCGCGGATCTCGGAGCGGAGTTCGGTGGACATCTGGTTGCGTGCGTGCGTCATGAAGCCGTCGCGAGCACGACCTCCTCGAAGGTTGTCTGACCCAGGCGGACCTTCTCGAGTCCGTCGTGCCGCATGGCGAGGTGGCCCGCGGCGACGGCGATCGACCGGAACTCCTGGACGGTTGCGTTGCGCGCGATCGCAGCGGTCATCGCCTCGTCGGGAACGAGCAGTTCGAAGACGCCGAGGCGTCCGGAGAATCCGCTTCCGCGGCAACGCGCGCAGCCGGCGCCGTGCATGAAGTGCTCGACGGCGCCTGCAGCGGCCTCGACCTCGGCGCGCACATGACCCTCGGGCTCGAACTCCTCGCGGCAGTGCGGGCAGATGCGCCGCACGAGCCGCTGCGCGAGCACGCCGCGAAGGACGGCGGCGACGAGGTAGGGCTCGATGCCGAGATTCACGAGACGGGTGACCGCGCTCAGCGAGTCGTTCGTGTGCAGCGTCGAGAACACGAGGTGGCCGGTGAGCGCGGCCTGCACCGCGGTCGTCGCGGTCTCGCCGTCGCGGATCTCGCCGACCATGAGCACATCGGGATCCTGGCGCAGCATCGCGCGCAGCGCTCCCGCGAAGGTGAAGCCCGCCTTCTCGTTCACCTGGAACTGGTTGATGCCGGCGAGCGACGCCTCGATCGGGTCCTCGACCGTGGAGATGTTGCGGTCACCCGAGTTCAGCGACGAAAGCACGCTGTAGAGCGTGGTCGACTTGCCGCTTCCGGTCGGTCCGGTGACGAGCGCGATGCCGTTCGGACGCTCGATCACCGCACGCCATGCCGTCAGGATGCGCTCGTTCATGCCGAGCCTCTCGAGCGGCACGAGCGAGGCGCGGCTGTCGATGATGCGGATGACGGTCTTCTCGCCGTGGCGTCCCGGCATGGTCGACACGCGGAGATCGATGGGGCGTCCCTCGAGCATCACATGGATGTCGCCATCCTGCGGCAGACGGCGCTCGGAGATGTCGAGGCCCGCCATGATCTTGATGCGGCTCGAGATCGCCGCAGCCATCTGCCACGGCGGGTCGATCTTCTCGAAGAGCCGGCCGTCGATGCGGAAGCGCACGCGCAGCCGCCTGTCGCCGGGCTCGATGTGGATGTCGCTCGCACCCTCGTGCACCGCGTTCCAAAGGAGCCAGTTCACCATCTTCACGACGGGCGAGTGGCCGGCGACCTCGCGCAGATCCTCGATCTCCGCGACCTCGCGTTCGACGACGCTGAACGACTGCTCGTCGACCTCGCCCACGATGTCGTCGATCACGAACACATTCGCGGCGGGGACATACGCGTCGAGCGCCGAGCGGATCTCGGCGGGCGTCGTCGCGACGATCTGCACGCTCTTGCCGGTACGGCGGCGGATCTCCTCGAAGAGGTAGAGGTTCGCCGGCTCCGCGACCGCCACCGTGAGCGTGTCGCGCACGAGGAAGAGCGGAAGCACGAGGTGCTCGAGCAGGTAGTCGCGCGAGAGGACCTCGAGGCAGCGTGGATCGGCGATGCGCGCGATGTCGCGTGCGAAGGGGATGCCGTAGCTGTCCGCCACGGCCTCCATGACATCGTGGTCGGTCACGAAGCCGAGTTCGACGAGCGTCTCGCCGAGAAGGCGGCGATGCCCCTTCTCCTTCTGGTGCTCGAGCGCATCCGCGAGCTGCTTCGGGGTGATGATGTTGCGTGCGACGAGCAGCTCGCCGAGCTGGAGTCTCGGAAGCCGGTCGACGATCGCCTGATGCCTGGGAAGTGCGCCCATCGTCTGCCTCTCCTCAGTTCCTCATGCTCCGCGCCGCGCCCTCGACGGTCTCGGCGCACTCGAACCGGTCCGCAAGCCGCGTCAGCCGCAGGGCCTCGCGCACCGCATGCTGCGGCGCGACGAGTCGAAGCGAACCGCCGAGCCGCGAGGTCTCCTCCGAGAGCCAGAGCATGCACTCGAGCGCGGCGCTGTCGGTCAATGTGACGTTCGCGAGGTCGAGCACGCAGCTGCGGGCGCCGGCGGCGAAGCGCTCCCCCGCCACCCGGCGGAAGTTGTCGGCGGCGTCGGCGGCGAAGTCGCCGCTTGCGATCAGCAGCGCGACCTCTCCGTGCGATTCCCAAGAGAGCTTCATGCGGCCTCCTTCATGCTGGCGGCGTGCTCGGCGTTGAGCGCGTCGTAGTTGTGCAGGTCGATCGAGCGGAAGCAGCGGAAGAGCGCCGCGTCGTGCTGGGTGCCGGCGCACGCCTCCATCTCGGCGAGCACGGTCTCGCGGGGCTTGGCCGCGCGGTAGGTGCGCGTCGAGCTCATGGCGTCGAAGGTGTCGGCGATCGCGATGATGCGCGCGAACAGCGGGATTCCCTCGCCCTTCAGCCCGTGCGGATAGCCGCGGCCGTCGAAGCGTTCGTGGTGGTAGCGCACGCCGTCGAGCACCGGTGCGAACTGCGGAATGTCGCGGAGGATGCGCCAGCCGATCTCGGGATGCTGCTTGACGACGGCGAACTCCGCGTCGGTGAGCCGGTCCTGCTTGCGGAGGATCGACTCCGGCATGCCGATCTTGCCGACATCGTGGACGAGTCCGGCGATGTGGACATGCTTGAGTTCCTCGGCGGTGAGCCCCGCGGCCTCGCCGATCTGCCGCGAGAGCATGGCGACGCGCTGCGAGTGGCCACGCGTGTACGGGTCCTTCGCATCGATGGCCGAGACCATCGCGGAGAGCGAGCCCATGAACATCGCGTCGAGATCGCGGTAGAGCCGCGCGTTGTCGAGGAACACCGCGAGATGGCCTGCGGCCGTCTCGACGAGCGTGCGCTCCCAGTTCGACATGGCGCCGTCGCCCTCGGTGCGGTCGCCCGCCGCGAGGAGTCCGAGCGTGGTGCCGTTGCGCTGGACGGGCGCGAGCACGAGGTCGCTGCCGACCACGAGGGCACGCGGGGGCACGACGCTCTCGCCGAGCATGCGGCGCGCCGTGTGCGGATCGATGCCATCGGCGATCACGGTGCCCTGCTTCACGCCGAGGAGTTCGGCCGAAGCGCTCTCGACGCGCAGCGCGGTCCAGCGGCATCCGAGCGTCTGCCGGAGCTCGCCGAGCGTGCGTGCCGCGAATGCGGGTGGCGCGGAGCCGACCGTCATGTCGCCTGCAAGCGAGTGCAGCAGGTGCAGTTCCTCCCACGCGGCGCCGAGCCTGGCGCCGGCTTCGGCACCGGCGATGCGCCCGGCCTCGCTGTGCGCGAGCGATGCCACGAGTCGCGCGAGGCGCGGAACGCTGCGGCGGTCCCACGGGCACGACGCGGCGAGGATGGTGCGCGAGACGCGCGCGTCGACCTGCGCGCTTCCCGCGAGTTGATCGATGGTCTCTCCGGCGAGCGCCTCGGCGAGCACGGTGACGGCCGCGAAGCGCCCGCCCGTGAGGTTCCGCGAGATCTCGACCGGCAGCACCGCGAAGCCGACGCGCGGTTCGACCGCACCGCGGTCACCGCCCTGCCAGCGCGTGGCGCAGCGGGCGATCAGGGAGCGTGCGAGCGGACACGCGCAGAGCGCATGCAGCAGATCGAACGAATCCGGAGTGAAGGGCATCGGCTCGCCCGCGTCGAGCGGTACGAGCATGACATCGACCTCGCGCAGCGCGCGATGGAGCTCGGCGAGGGGATGCGTGGTCGCGGCGCGACTCACGCGGCCCTCCGGTCGGCGTCATCGGATCGCGCGCGATCGAGGAGTTCCATTACATCGGCGAGCAGCCCGCGCGGCGAGAACGGCTTGTGCACGACGCGTGCGATGTTCGCGCTGTCGGCCTCGCCCTCGCGGAGCAGATGGCCGCGTGCCGTGAGCATGAGCACCGGAATCTGCGCGAGCGCCGGCCGTTCGGCCATCGCGCGCGCCAGCTCGATTCCCGACATCGTCGGCATCTGGAGATCGGTCACCACGAGCCCGAACGGCTCGCGTTCGAGGAGCGCAAGGGCCTCGTCGCCATCGCCCGCGGTCGCCACCTCGAGTCCCGCATTGCGGAACTTCAGGGCCACGACCTGGACGATATGCGCCTCGTCGTCGACGACGAGCACGCGCGCATGGGTTCGATCCTGGTTCTCCATGGTCATGCCGCCTTTCGACCCGCCTGCTCGAGCGGGATCGCGAACCAGAAGCGCGAGCCGACTCCCACCTCGGAGTCGACGCCGATCTGTCCGCCATGGGTTCCTTCGACGATATTGCGGCACAGGTTGAGTCCGAGACCTGTTCCCTTCGCCACCTTCTCGTGGTTCTCGACCCGGTAGAACTTGCCGAAGAGCCGCGGCACCGCGTGCGCGGGGATGCCGAGCCCCGTGTCGCGTACGGAGACCACGATCGAACGGGCGAGATTATCGATGTCGACCTCCACCTCGACGCGGCCGCCCTCGGGCGTGTACTTCAGCGCGTTCGACAGCAGGTTCAGCATGACCTGGCGGATGAGGCTGCGGTCGACGGGCGCGACCGCACCCGCGCAGCCGCGCGCGAACGAGAGCGCGATGCCGCGCCTGCCCGCATCGACCTGCTGCGAGGCGACGCATTCGGCCGCCATCGCGGCGAGATCCGTCTCCTCGAGATTCGCGCGGGCCATGCCGCTCTCGATCCGGCTGATGTCGAGCATGCGGTCGACGAGCGAGCCCAGGCGCGCCGTCTCGCCGAGGATGATCCCCGCGAACTCCGCGCGCTGCGCTTCGTCGGTGACCTCGCCGTCGGCGAGCAGCTCGGCGTAGGCGCGCAGCGACGAGAGCGGCGTGCGCAGCTCGTGGCTCGCCTTTGCGACGAACTCGCTCTTCATGCGGTCGGCCTCGCGCTCGGCGCGGACATTGCGCACGATGATCGCGGCAAGAGCCTCGCTGCCTTCCTTGACGAGGGTGATGACGATGACGACGGGTGTCGCATCCTCGTTGCGAAGTTCGCACTCGACGCGCCGACGCTCGCCGGCATGGCTCGAGGCGACGCCCTGCACCGCGCGCAGCACCTGCGGAGGAAGCGCATCGACCGCGCCACGCGTACCGACCGTCCCTGCCTCCGGACCAAGTAGCTCGCGCGCCGCGCGGTTGGCGTACCGCGTCTCGCCGTGCGCGTCGACGAGCAGCACGCCGTCCACGAAGTGCTCGAGGATCGCGGTGCGCTCGTCGCAGCGAACCTCGATGGCGCGCCGCAGCAGCGATTCCGCCGCCTCGGGCGCTGGCACCGCCGGCGCGGGAAGCGGCGATGCTTCATCGGAACGGAACCCACGGGTCAGTCCCAGCACGAGCACCGCGGCGAGCCCTGCCCCGCCCCCGATGATCCACCCGGGAAGTCCATCGAGCAGCGTCGAGCCGAGCGCGGCCGCGGCGACCGCCGCGAGCGCCGGCCACGCATGGCCGGAACCCCGCAATGGTGCGGGCGCCACGCCCTCGTGGCTCCGCGTCCGTAGCGTTCGTTCCATCTTCAGCCTCCGCCGCGCATGCGCGGATCGGTGTTCACTCCTCGGTCACGACGGCCATGGCGCGCTGCGCGAGCTCGGACTGCGGCTCGATCGCGATGGCCTCCTTGAGCACGGCGATGCATTCGTCGCGCTTGTCCATCTGCCGGAGCGCAAGGGCGAGCGAGACCTTCGCCTCGATGCTCTTCGGTGCGCGCTCGCAGGCGAGCCGATGCCAACGCACGGCCTCGTCGTACTGGCCCTTCTGCTCGGCGACATGGCCGCGCAGCATGTATCCATCGGGCAGTTCGGCCGCGAGCGCGACCAGACGCTCCGCCGCGTTCTGCGCACGGGCGAGGTCGCCGAGCGAGAGCGCCGTGCCCGCGAGGTCGCGCCAGGCGTCGACATTCTCGGGATACTCGCGCACCGTGTCGCTGAAGACGACGCGCGCCTCGGCCATGCGTCCGAGCATGACGAGCGAACGGCCCTCGTGACGCAGCGTGTCGAGCGCGGGGACATAGCGCTGTCCGGTCATCTGCGCGGCCGCGCCCTGCTGGCGGTGGCGGCGCGCGGTGTCGAGGCACTTCTGGTACTCGCGCGCGTCGAAGAGCGCGGCGACGAGCTTCTCGCCGATGAGCGGCGCCTCGGGATCGATCACCGACGCGCGCTGGTAGCTGAGCGCCGCGCTGACGGCGTCGCCGTCGAGCGCCGCGATGTCGCCGAGGAGCTCGTGCATGGCGGCGTTGTGCTCGAAGTAGGCGAGCTTCGGGAGGAGCAGCATGCGCGCATCCTCGAGCCGGCGCTCCGCGATCATGACCTCGGCCGCGGCGAGCACATGCGAGATGCGCTCGGGCTCGAGTTCCGACGCCTTGAGATAGTCGGCGATCGCCTCGGCGTTCTGGCCCCAGCGCTGGTACACGATGCCGCGGTAGTAGTACGGCTCGGCGAGATTCGGATCACGCTCGATCGATGCACCGAACGCATCGAGCGCGCGCTCGAGACGCTTCGACTCGAGCTCGATGCGACCGAGCAGCGCCCAGTACTTCGCCTCGCGATCGCTGCGGACGAGCGCCTTCTCGACCTCCTTGCGCGCCTTCTCGAGCTCACCCGACTGGAACGCCTGCTGCGCCTGGTCGTAGCTCACGAGACTGGTGGTGCGCTGGAAGCGTGCGTCGGCCTCCTTGCGTGCCTCGATGCCGGAGGTGCGCGGTGCGCAGGCGACGGCGGTGCAGAGCGTGATGGCGACGACGGTGACGGCGGAGATGCGGTTCATGCGCATGGTGGATCCTCGAAAAGAAGCGGAGCCGCGCCCAGCCGGGCGCGGCTCCGGGGTTGATGGATTGATCGGCCGTTCGAGGGGGCCGGTTCAGTCGGTCGGACCGAACCGGACCGATTTCTCGGTCCCGCGACGGCACCGGTCAGTCGTTGCCGGTGGTGTCCAGCTCCTCGTTGGCCGAGGCGGTCTGGGCGTTCTCAGACTTGGAGTCGGCATCGGCGCGCTTGCCGAGCTGCTTCTCGACCACGCGGCGCATCATGCTGTGCTCGTAGTCGGCCTGCGCCGCCGAACCCTGGCCGGTGAGCTCCGCGCGGAGGCGGATCATCTCGGGCTGGTTGTGCGAGAGGCGCAGCGAGTTCTCGCAGTGGAAGAGCGCGAGCTCGCGGTCACCCTTCGCCATGGCCTCGAACGCCTTCTGGTTCGCCGAGGTCGTGAGCGTCTCGCGCGACCACGGCAGCAGGCCCTCGCGGGTACCGATGCGCACGGCGTGCTCGAACTCGTTGGCCTCGTCCGACCAGACCTTGGCGATCTCGTCCTTCACGATCGTCGGCGTCACGAGGAAGATGATCTCCTCGCGGGTCATCTGGTCGTCGTAGCCCTTGAAGGCGTTGCCGAGCAGCGGGATGTCGCCGAGACCGGGCACCTGACGGCGCTCGATGATGGTGTTCTCCTTGAAGAGACCGCCGAGCACGAGCGTCTGGCCGTTCTTGACGCGGACATTCGTGGTGATCTCGCTCGTGTCCTCGTTCGGCACCGGCAGCGTGCTGCCGTTCGTATCGACGAGGTTCTCGATCTTCGCCTCGCTGACGCTGGGCGCGAGCTCCATGCGGATCGAGCCATCCGACGAGATGAACGGACGGAAGACGAGCTTGATGCCCGAGTCGAGGAACTCGACGCTCTGGGTCGTCGAGGTCTGCGTCGTGGTCGAGCTCAGGTAGCCCACGCGGCGACCGATGAGGATCTGCGCGCGCTGGCGGTTGAGCGCCATGACGCGCGGCCGTGCGAGCACGGTCGTATCCGTCACGCTGTCGAGCATGCGGAGGAAGACCGAGACATCGTCGGAGATGACGCCGACCTTCATGGTCGACTCACGGTCCCAGCCGGCGACCGCGGAGTTGCCCGCCGTCACGGTGGCCGCGCCGGTCTTGGTCACATCGCCGGCGAAGAGGTCGTTGGCGCCCGAGAGCGGATTGGTCAGGTTCGCGAAGTCGAGGTTCGCGATGAGCGAGACATCGACGCCGAAGCCGTCCTTCTGCTGGACCTTCGACGAGACCACGGTCGACTCGACCACGACCTGCGTCGGCGGCGTGTCGATCTCCTTGAGGAGATCCTCGATCGCCTTGATGTTCTCGGGGTAGTCGCTCACGACGAGCATGCCCTGGAAGGCCCAGCTGTCGCTACCGCCGTCGCTGACGCCGGGCTCGAAGCCCTTGTCGACATCACCGACGAACGAGACCTTGCCGACCTCGGAGAGGATCGGCGTGATGAACTCGCCGGCGTCCTTCGCGTTGAGGTACTCGAGCGGGAAGTTGCGGCTCACCTTCTTCAGGCGCGACTTCGTCACATCCTCCCACTCCTGGCGGGTGTAGACGTAGATGAAGTTGCCCGACTCCTCCATGCGGAGGTCGTTGGCGCGCATGATGACATCGAGCGCGTCGAACAGCGTCACGTCGTAGAGGTTCGCGCTCACCTTGCCCTGCACGCCGCGCGAGGCGATGATGTTGCGCTTGCCCTGCATCGAGAGCATCTGCAGCGCCTGCAGGATGTCGGTGTCCTGGAACTGGATGGTGAAGGTCTCCGCCGCGGCCTGGGCCTCGTTGGCCTTGACCTGCGCAGTGCCCGCTGCGGGAGCCTGCGCGAAGGCGAAGGTCGAAGCGGCGAGCGTTGCGATGAACGAGGCCTTCTTCGTAAGCCGGAAGAAGGCGCGGTTTGCGGCGTTGTTCGTGCGGTTGTTCATGGTTGGTTCACTCGTTTGCGTGGCACTGTCCGGTGTGGGTGGGTTCACCGGCGGTTGCTGTTCCCACTCGGGGCTGTTCCCAGACCGGCTCCAGGCATGCGGATCTCGAAGCGTTCGCCGCCGTGCTCCAGCACGGCCGCTCCCTCGAGAACCTCGCGGAGCACGAACCGCCGGCCGTTCGCTCCCTCGAGCGTGTCGCCGATGCGGTAGGTGCGTCCGTCGATCACTGCCATGGACAGACCCCTTCCGGCGGACTGCAATCGGAAACGCTCCGTTGCGCGCCGCGCGGCTTCAACTTCCTCCAGCGCCTGTACTTCGGTCGAATCGTCGTCGCTCTTCTGCGTCGGAACGATGCTTGCGTGCGATGGGTTCGGGCTGTCCGAACTGGTGGGGGTATGCGGATCGGTGTCGAACGGATCGATAAGAACCGAGCCCATGCCGGGCAGACCCGTCTCGAGTTCGACCGGCGGCTTCTCCTCGGCCTGCGTGTTCGCGGGATCGTCCGCAATCGCCGTCTTGGGAATGCTCGTGAGAATGCGCAGACGCGCCCAGAGCAGCAGACCCATCGGCTTCGCCCACGCCACGACCGCGAACGCGGTGACGAGCATGAGCGCGCCCTTGCGCGAGCGCATCCATGCGATGAGGTTGCCTCCGCCAGTCGCGGTGGAGGCGGACTTGGGACTGGACTTGCGCGAAGCGCCGTCGTGCGTGCCGTGATTCATGGTTCGTTCCCCCCTGCGCTGGTGAAGACCGCGTCGAGCTCGAGGCGGGCCTCGAGCAGCGGACGGCCGTTCCGGTCATGCATCGCACCGCGCCCACCGCGGGCTTCGTCGCCATCGATCGGCCTGCGGAGCTCGACGCGGATCGGCCGCACGAGCCTTCGATCGCCCTCGGCGCGCGCGAGCACATCGATGATGCGCTCGAACGAGGCCTTCATGTCGACGGTGACGGGCACCGCGCGGTACGGCGTGGTGCCCGACGGCGTCGCGGGCAGCGGATCTCCCGCAACGATGGTCTGCGTGCCCATGTCGTCGCTCGTGCCGACAGCGAGCATGCGCATCAGCTGCGCCTGTTCTGCACGGCCGGGAATCGTGCGCAGGACGCGCGACGCGTCGGCCCGAGCCTGTGCGAGCTCGTCGTGCAGACGATCGCGCTCGGCGACGATGTCCGCCTCGCGTGCGACCTGCGCGAGCAGGCGACCCGACTCGGCGCTGCGCGACTGCGAGGCCTCCATCGAGGGCAGCAGCATGAATGCGACGGCGGCGCCGAGTGCGGCGACCGAACCGGCGAGGAGCGCGAGCGCGGGCTTGCTTGCTTCGGTCATCATCGGGAATCCCCCTCCCGTCCGTCGACGGCGTCATCCGACGCCGCGAGCACCTCGGGCAGCTTCCAGCGCAGGTCGAGGTCGACGCGGAACTGGATGCGGAACTCGCGCGCGTTGCGGCCGCGGAACTCGCGGCTCCGGCTCGACTCGAGGCTCACCTGCGACATGGGCGCGAGCGCGGTGAGCCCGTCGATGATTCGGCCGACATCGGCCTCGTTCGAGGCGATCCCGGAGATCTCGCCCCGCAGCTCGCGCGGCACGGCGGCGTCGCGCGCGGCGCGGCGGATCTTCTTGTTCGTCCCCTGGACATTCGCGTACTCGAGATCGATGTGCTCGAGCAGCGAGCCGCTCGGCAGCGTCGCGGCGATCGCACGGATCAGCGGCGTCGCAGGCACCGCGACACCGATCGCACGCTGGAGCTCGATGCGCTCGGCGAGCGAGGCACGATCCTCGCGGAGCCGTGCGATCTCCTCCTCGAGCGCGATCACCGGCGCGGCGTGCTCGCGTGCGATCGCGAGCTGGGCCGTGGAACGCGTGTCGATCATGCGCGACGCACCTGCGACGAGCAGCATGCACGCGCCGGCGATCGACGACAGTCCCGCGACGCGTCGCGAGGCCTTGCCCCGCCGGACGCGCGCCGCGATCGACGGCGGAACGAGATTCACTTCATGCGCGCTCATGCGGCGACTCCCTTCCTTGCACCCTTCGTGCGTCGTCCCATCGCCTGCTCTCGGGAGCGGCACGCGAGACCGAACGCGGCCATCCATGCATCCATGCCGGATCCACCGCGACGGAGCGCCGCATCCTGGACCCCGGCCGGCAGTTCCTCCGCGCACCACACCACCTCGGCGCGAGTCGTCGCGGCGATGATCTGCGCGAGCTTCGGTTCGGCGCCGTGCGGCCCCGAGAGCACGACCCGCCCCGGCTGTCCGCCGCGGAAGGTCACGCCGTAGTAGCGCAGGCAGAGCGCGACCTCGCCGGCGAGCGCATCGAGCGTCGCGCGCGTCGCGGCGGCAGCGGCCTCCTCCGCGACCGAATCGACCTCGGGAGCCTGTCCGCGCGCAGCAGCGATGCGATGCGCGCGCAGCACGGCAGCCGCCTCGACCGGCACCGCCAGCCGCGTCGCCACCGCCTGATCGAGCGTCTCGCCCCCAACGGGGACCTCGCGGCAGAACGCGATGCGGTCTCCGCGCAGGACCATGATGCACGAACCTGCGCCGTCGACATGGAGCACCGCGCGAACAAGCGATGCATCCGCATCGCGTCGCGCGCGCCGGCTCAGACCGCGCGCCACCGCGACAAAGCGCGGCTCCGCTGCGACCGGATCGAAGCCTGCATCGAGCAGGACCTCGAACGCGCCCTCGAGTTCATCGACGGGCGCAGCCATGACGAGCTGCTCCTCCTTCTGATCACCGTGCGCGACAGGCGCGCCGGTGGGAAGCGCATCGGCGACGAGCGCATCGCGCGCGATCGCATTCCGCTCCGACGCCTCCCACGCGATCGCCTCGCGGCCATCGGCGCCCTCGAGCGCTGGAAGTCGCGCGACATGCATGCGCGCCACGCTCGACGGAAGCCCGACGACGACATCGCGCCCGCTGAAGCCACCGCGCCGGAGCGCCGCGACCATCGCCTTCGCACGCGTCGCGAGATCGGCGTCGGACGCCGTGCGCACCTCGGCCATCGCGACCGGTGCATCCGGCCCGTGACGAACCTGCATCGCGCGCGGATGCTCCGCGCCGAGATCAAGTCCGATCGGACCAAGGCTTCGATTCCACGGCATGCGCCAGACCGACATCAACGCCTCCTCATGGTGACAGGCCACCGTGCCTGATTCGTCGGCGTTTCCGAGCGTGCGCTTTTGCCGCGTTCGCGGACCAACGCGAAAAGGAATGGGAAAACGCCCGATCCAACGAGGGACCGGGCGTTCGGATGCCGTGATGAAGCGAAGCGCGGTTCAGGGCGCGGCGGCGAGTCTCGTAACCCGCACCTTGCCCGTGACCGGCGCGATGTCGACCTGATACGACGACTGAGGCGAGGTCAGCACGATCTGACCTCCGGTGCCGGGAATCCCACCCGAACCGATGGTGCCGCCGAGCTCGTCGAAGGTGAGTGCGCGCTTACCGCCGTCGAGCGTGACGCTCTCGATGCGCACCGACGAGAACTTCTGGCTCTCGCGGAGATCGACGATGTAGCGCCCCGACTCCGAGTTCGCGGCAAGCGGGTCGTACAGGTAGTCGGCCGACGCGGGGTCGAACGGCTCCGCGAGATCGTCCTCGTCGACGCGCACGAGGCACCAGCCCGTGCCGTCCTGGAAGAACTGCACGCGGCGGAATCCCTGGTTCGCGAGCGCATCGCTCTGCGCGTAGGTGATGTCGGCGATCAGCGTGCGGACCGCGGCCTGCGTGTCGAAGTCTCCCTTGCTCGAGAGATACGGCACGAGCAGCGCGCCCGCGAGACCGAGGATCGCCACGACGATGAGCACCTCGATGAGCGTGTATCCGCGTCGGATGCTGTCGGTGAATCGAGTGTGAGTTTCCATGGTCGTTTCCCGGGCGTGGGCCCGCTCACCTTTCGTCGGCCATTCGCGGCGGCGACTTTCGCCCGGATGCCGCGCGATGGCATCTCTCCTGCGCCGCGGATGCGGCAAAAGACAGAGGCGGGGCCTGCGCCCCGCCTCTGCACGATTCGATGCGATCGTCGATCACCAGGTCGGCGCGTCGGCCATCGCCACGCGATCACGGCCCTCGTAGCCGACGGTGAGCTTGTTGCCGTTCCAGTTCCACGAGTAGCCGATGGGGAGCATCGGCTGCTTCATGAGGAACGGCACGCCGTTCACCGGAGTCGTCATCGCGACCCACAGCTGGTCGGTGCCGTCCGATCCGGTGGGCGGCGGAACCGCCCCCGCGTACCGGAGCTTGTAGAGCTCGATCTGGCTGCGCACCGCGGAGAGCTGCGAGTGCGCGCTGCTGCGCGCCGCATCCTCGGCGGTCGTCGTGATGTTGGGAACGACGAGTGCCGCAAGCAGGCCGATGATGACCACCACGATCAGGATTTCGATGAGGGTAAAGCCACGACGGAGTTTCGTATTCATGCAAACTTCTCGCAGTTGGCGGCCAGGACGAAGGCCGCGGTTTCGAATTTCGCCTCGCGTGAAGCGGTCTGCACGGGTTTCCCCGTGCAGACCGGTGGTCTCAGTCGGTGTCGATTACCAGCTCTCGATCTCTTCGATCGTGAGGCCCTCGGGGAGGGTCGCGCCGGTGAAGGTCACGTAGATGGTCTCGACATTGGTGGTGGCGGCGTTGTCACCCCACATGAACTCGTAGCCCGTCGGGAGGGTCGGAGTCTTCTGGAGGTACGGATCCTCGCCGTTCGGCGGCGTCATCAGGTCGTTGAAGTCCGCCGGGAGGTTGCCGTTGTTACGGACCCGGAAGAGCTCAACCTGGCTGCGGACGGTCTGGAGCTGGCTCTTGACCGAGCTCTCAGCGGCCTCCTGCGACGCGTTCGTGAACTGCGGGATCACGATGGCGGCGAGGATGCCGAGGATGACGACGACGATCAGAATTTCGATGAGCGTAAATCCACGACGAATCGAGCGCTTGAAAGACATGCATTCCTCACTAACCCTCGGATGACCTTGCCATCCAGGCGATCCGATCCGAGGTGGCACTCGGTCGCCGAACTGCTGACTGGCTCACACGAGCCCCTTTGAATGCCGATGCGGACCGGTTGGCCCGCAACGGCGTTGCTCGGATCCCTCCCTGAGGTCAAGGCGTCCCTCCGGCGCCAGGACCAAGGACCTGAACCAACTGAAGATCGACTTCCCCCGAGCCAAAATTGAGTGCACCGCCTGAATCGGCGCTCGCGGCGCGCATGGACGCCCCTCGCAGGCGTCACCGCTCGTCCCAGCCGCTATAGACCGCATAGATGGACCCCGCCGCGGCGCTCAGCAGGGCGAGGTGCCGTCGAAACGGAGCGCGACGCGGTAACGCCCGCCCCCCTGCCGCTCGCAGCGCATCACCATCGCGATGGCGGGTCGGCCCGCGGGATCGCTGAAGCCGACGCTCACGCGCGTCCCGACGGTGATCGGCGTGATCGAGTCGCCCGCGATCCACCAGGGCGAACCGTCCAGACGGTCGAGTTCGATCAGGATGCCCATATCGGCGCCGAGCGAAAGCAGCGTCGCCGTACCGCGGACCCACCAGCGCGGCGCGCGCCGGCGATCCATGCGGAAGTCCGCCCGCAGCAGCTCGCGTCCCTCCCACCATGTACCGAGCGACACGCGCGCGGGACTCCTCTGGGGCTCTGGGGCGACGGACAGCACAGACATGGGACGGTGGAAGGTCGACCATCCCGCACGCCCCGCTTGAGAATCGCGTCGTGGCGCCACCCCGCCGCCCGTACCTCGGCGCACGGTATAAAACCCGTATGAAGGTCGTTCCGGTCGCCCGACTCGCCGTCCCCACCGGCACCGCCGCGGGAACGGTCGTCGCGTCGCAGCCCTCGGCCGACCCGGTCATCGAGTCCCGCCGATTCGCGGCGCTCGCGGCGCAGCCCGCGCCCATCTTCCGCGCCGCCTTCGAGGAACTCATCGTCGCGGGTGTCTACACCGTGCTGGCCGACCGCGTGCTGGTGCTGCGCGTCAGCCGCGATGGAACCAGGCGCCATGCCGCGGTCGTGGCAATCGGTGGTGCGCCTGCCGCAACCGTGACGCCTTCATCCGCCAGCGGGCTCGACGCGAGCCCGTTCATCGCACCTGGCCCGACGGACACGGAAGCCCACGCCGCCTTCCTCACCGCCCTCGAGGCCGAGACCAAGCGCCGTCCCGTGTTCCATGGCACCGCGGCCGATGGGACGACCTACAGCGGGTTCGAGGCCGAGGCGACGGCCGAGATACTCGACCATGCCTCCCGCTCGCTCGCGGAGGGAACAACCCCTCATCCGCTGGCGATGATCTTCGCGGGCGACCCAACGCAAGTTCCTGCTGGAATTGCAGTTGTGCTCCACAGCGCGAAAGCCTGATCCCCGCCGGCGCGGGCGGGCGAGCGTTCGGATGGACCTTCGCACGACCCACGGCGCTACCATCGGTGCCGCTTCCCCCATGACCACCATGACTCCCGCCGCCTCCTCCGTCGCCAGCACGCTCTTCCCGCAGACCCCGTCGAAGGGCCGCGTCTACAACTTCAGCGCCGGCCCCGCCTGCATGCCCGAGTGCGTGCTCGAGCAGATCCGCGAGGAACTCATCGACTGCCGTGGCGGCGGCATCGGCCTTCTCGAGCTCTCGCACCGCGGCGCACTCTACGACGACCTCAACAACGAGGCCGAGGCCGCGTGCCGCAAGGCCGCGGGAGTCGGCAGCGAGTACGCCGTGTTCTTCATGCCGGGCGGCGCAACGATGCAGTTCGGCCTCCTCGCGCTGAACTTCATCGGCGAGCACGAGACAGCCGCCTACCTCGACACCTCGATCTGGTCCTACAAGGCCTACACCGAGGCCGCGCGCTGCCGCGATGTGACGATCGCGTTCGACGGCCGCGCGCTGCCCGCGAAGTATTCGCGCGTTCCCAAGTCGGGCGAGTTCGCCGAGCCCAAGGGCGCGAAGTACCTCCTCTACTGCCAGAACAACACCGTCGAGGGCACGACCTTCTGGGCTCCGCCCGAGACGAGCCTCCCCCTCGTCGGCGATGCGACGAGCGACATCTTCTCGCGACCGTGGGACTTCACGAAGCATGTGATGGTCCTCGCCGCGGGACAGAAGAACCTCGGCGCGTCCGGCGCGAGCCTGATCGTCGCGCGCAGGGATTTCATCGCCACCGCCACGCCGAAGCTTCCGCAGATGCTCCGCTTCGAGGATCACGCGAATGCGAAGTCGATCCTCAACACGCCGCCCACCTTCGCCGTGCGCGTGATGGGGCTCATGGCCGAGTGGACGCTCAAGGTCGGCGGCCCCGAGGCGATCGCCAGGAACAACGCCTACAAGGCGAACCTCATCTGGAACGCCGTCGACAACTCCGGCGGCTTCTACTCCTGGCCCGCCGAGCAGTGGTGCCGCTCGCACCTCAATGTGTGCTTCAAGACGCCGACGGCCGACCTCGACGCGAGGTTCGTCGCCGAAGCCGAGAAGCAAGGCCTCTTCGGCCTCCTCGGCCACCGCGAGGCCGGCGGCATGCGCGCCTCGATCTACAACGCGTTCCCCGTGAAGGGCTGCGAGCTCCTCGCCGACTTCATGGCCGACTTCGCGAAGAAGAACGGCTGACGCACACCGGTACGGCGCATTCACCCCCGCTCGAGCTCGAAGCGCTCCGTCGTCCGCGCGTACCAGTTGCCGCCCATGCGCCCGACCGCGCGCAGCTTCGCGGGGTCGATGTGCATGCGCGGATGCGCCAGCGCGTCGTCGACACGCGCATGCACCACCCGCCCGAGCACCATGTTGCCGCCGAAGGGAACGCCGGGCGCGAACCGCTTGACCTCGATCGTCTCGCACTCGAAGTGCACCGGACTCTCGGCCATGTACGGCGCGCGGATCCGCGCGCACATGCGCGGCGTCAGCCCCGCATGATCGAACTCGCTCTCCCCGTACGGAAGGTTCGCCGCACACGCCACGACCCGGCGGATGTTGTCCTCGGTCGCGAGACTCACCGAGAAGCAGCCCGTCCCGCCCTCCTCGACCGGCTTCGCGTTGCGCATCGAGTCGTTCTCGCCCGCATCGCCGCGGCTCACCGGGCAGAACATCACCACCATCGGCTCGCTGGACACGGCGTTGAAGAACGAGAACGGCGCGAGGTTCAGCGCACCATCCGGCCCCATGGTTCCGATGACCGCGATCGGCCGCGGCACGACCGCGCCGAGCAGCAGGTTGTAGCGCAGCCCCACCGGCATCGAGTCGACATCGAGCTCCATCACGCGCCTCCTCGCTTGCGCGCGAGCCCCTCGCGCACATGCCCGACGAGTCCATCCATCGATGCCTCGAGCATCCGGATCATCTCGGTGAATCCCTCGACGCCGCCGTAGTACGGATCAGGCACATCCTCCCCGTCGCGCGCGGGATCGAACGACCGGATGAGCACCACGCGCTCCGCCCGCGCCCCGCGCGCCGTCACCTCGCGATGGTGGGAGCGGTCCATGCACACGAAGAGGTCGAAGTGCGCGAAGTCGCGCGCACGCAGGCCTCGCGCGATTCCTCCCGACGGATACCCGGCGTCCGCGAGCGCCGCGGCGGAACGATGATCGATCGGATCATCCTCGTGCCAGTCGCCCGTACCCGCCGAATCGATCTCGAGATCGGGGAGCAATCCCGCACGACCAACCATCTCGCGGAAGATGTTCTCCGCAGCCGGACTCCGGCAGATGTTCCCCGTGCAGATGAAGACAATGCGGAACGGCTCCGTCTCGCGGCTCATGCGGCGAGTGTATCGTCCGACGCATGAGCGAAGCCGGCCAGGCGCACGACTACGACCTCCTCGTCCTCGGCAGCGGCCCCGCCGGCCAGCGCGCCGCGGTGCAGGCCGCCAAGCTCGGCAAGCGTGTCGGCATCGTCGAGCGCTCGCGCATGGTCGGTGGCGTCTGCCTGCATACAGGCACCGTGCCGAGCAAGACCTTCCGCGAGGCCGTGCTCTCGCTCACCTGCGTTCCCCCGCTCGAACGCGACATTCCCTGCAAGCGCCCCCGTCCGACCATGGAGGACCTGCTGCGGCGCGTGAACGGCGTGATCGAGAAGGAGCTCGATGTCGTCGCGCGCCAGCTGTCGCGCAACGGCATCGATGTGATTCCAGGTTCCGCGCGCTTCATCGATCCGCACACGGTCGCCATCGGAAGCGACGGCAGCCTCGACCGCCACGCGAGCGCCGACCGCATCCTCATCGCGTGCGGCAGCGTGCCCGCAGTGCCGCCCATCGAGGCGGACCACGAGACCATCCTCACGAGCGACGACATCGTGCGCCTCCGCACGCTACCCCGCTCGCTGGCGGTGATCGGTGGCGGCGTCATCGGCATCGAGTACGCCTCGATGTTCGCGGAACTCGGCGTCGAGGTCACGGTCGTCGACCGGCACGAACGGCCGCTCGAGTTCTGCGATCACGAGATCATCGACGAGCTCCTGCATCAGATGCGGCAGAAGCGCGTGACCTTCCGGCTCGGCGAGGCGGTCGCGCGCATCCACCCCACCGATGCACCGCGCGGCGCAGCCATCGAGCTCGAGAGCGGAAAGCACATCGAGGTCGAAGCCGTGCTCTTCTCGATCGGCCGCATCGGCGCCACGGGACAGCTCGCGCTCGACAAGGCCGGCCTCACCGCCGATGAACGCGGCCGGCTCAAGGTCGACGAGGCCTTTCGGACAAGCGTCCCGCACATCTCCGCCGCCGGCGACATCATCGGCTTCCCCGCGCTCGCATCGACGAGCAGCGAGCAGGGCCGCCTCGCCGTCTGCCACATGTTCGGCGTCGAGGCGAAGCCCACGCCGTCGGGCTTCCCCTACGGCATCTACGCGATCCCCGAGATCTCGATGGTGGGCGCGACCGAACAGGAACTCACGGCGCGAAAGGTCCCCTACGAGGTCGGCGTCGCGCGATACGAGGAGATCGCGCGCGGACAGATCCTCGGCGACTCGAGCGGCTTCTTCAAGATGCTCTTCCACCGCGAGACGCGCATGCTCCTCGGCGTGCATTGCATCGGAACGCAGGCGACCGAGCTCGTGCACATCGGTCAGGCCGTGCTCACGCTCGGCGGCGGCCTCGACTACTTCCTCGAAACGGTGTTCAACTACCCGACCCTCGCCGAGTGCTACAAGGTCGCCGCGCTCAACGCCGCGAGGCGTATGCGGACCGCGTGATCCGCACAACTCCGTTCGGCGCTCAACCGGGACCGATCCGGCCGATCGCATCGACCGCCAGCGAGCCGAGTTCTCGCACCCGCTCCGGCATGTCGCGATCGGCGGACAGCTCCTCGAACGCCCGCGCGAGCGTGAACGGACTCTGTCGCGAGATCACCGCGCCGAAACGCACCGCGGCCGCCGCGATGGTCGCCGCATAGAGCCGCGCCGCAAGGCTCCGCTCGGGCGCGGTCGCACCCGTCGTCCGCAGCATCTTGTACGCATTCTTGAGGTCGGTCAGCTGCGCGAGCGTCGCGCGCTCCGCGATCGCCTCGAATGGATCGACGGCGTCCGGAACGAACTCGCGGGTGAGAAAGGTCGCGCCCGCGAGCGCAGGCGACTGGTCGAGCTCGAACGCCCAACGGAGCGTGTCGCCGAGCGACTCGGCGGGATGCGACCCGCTCCGGTCATCGTGTTCCGATGGAATGCCCTCGTGATCGAACATCGTTGCACCTCAGCGCGCCTTCAGCAGCGCAAGCAGATCGTCGACTTCCTCACGCACCGCATCGGGGTCCGACACGGTCGCGCGAAGCTCCTCCATCAGCAGCACCGAGAAGCGCCGCTTCACCACGAGCAGCTTCGCCGCACACTGCCCCCGCTCGAGCCCGAGCCGCGGCGCGAGCGTGCCGTACCCGGGCGCATCGCCCTGGAACGCAGCCTGCAGCACGCGCGCGCGGAACAGCTCCCAGCCCGCGGCATCGCCGTCCGCCTGGAGCTCGCGATGCAGCCGCTCACCCGCGGTCCGGACAAGCCCCGCCACATAGCGGGCATTGAACGCACGCTCGGGCGAATCGCCGGTCGCGTCGTCCGCGACATCCATCCCGTATTCGCCCGCGGCATCGATCGCGATCAGCCCCGACTTCGGCATGCGCGTCGTCGCGGTGCGCCGCCGGTGCACATCGGCGAGGTAGTTGCGCACCGCGCCGAGCAGAAGCGTCCGGAAGCGCCCGCGCGCCTGGTCGGCCTTCTCGAGCAGCCTCCGGGCGAGGAACACATCGCAGATGAAGGCCTGCGTGAGTTCGGTCGCCTCCTCGCTCTTGCGACCCGACGCACGGATGAACGCATAGACCGCCGGCCACGCGCGCTTCATCACCGCGTCGAGGCTCGCACGCGCCGTCTCCGAGCCGCTCGCGGCGTCGCGGATGAGGTCCCAGTTCGTCTGGGTCATGGATGCGTGCGAGCGGTCTCTCATGTCTGGCCTCCGCGGCGAGTCGGATCGCACCAAGGTACGCACGGCGGCGGCAGCCATGACGCATCGACTCGCGAATT
>JBEAQW010000125.1:0-3876 GCA_041163725.1 Planctomycetota bacterium | reverse complement strand
GGCCACACCACCGATGAACTCATCGAACTGGCCGGCCAGGTCACCGACCAGCCGTCGCGCCGCGAAATGGACATGCTGCTCTCGACGGGAGAGCAGGTCTCGGTCGCGCTGCTCGCGATGGCCCTGCAGCGGCTCGGTGTCGCTGCCGTCAGTCTCACCGGCGGACAGGTGGGTATCACCACCGACGGCGCACACGGGCGCGCGCGCGTGACCAGGGTCGCCCGGGAGCGGCTCGATGCCGAACTCTCGCGCGGTCGGGTGCCGGTCGTCTGCGGGTTCCAGGGCATCGCGCCGGATGGCGAGATCACGACGCTCGGCCGAGGCGGATCCGACACGACGGCCGTCGCGCTCGCCGCTGCGCTCGAGGTCGGGAAGCAGGGCGGTTGCTGCGAGATCTTCACCGATGTGGACGGCGTGTACACCGCCGACCCTCGCCGCGTTCCCGCGGCTTCGAAGCTCGCGAGGATCAGCTACGAGGAGATGCTCGAGCTCGCGCTGCTTGGCGCGCAGGTCATGCACCCGCGCGCCGTGCTCTTCGGCGAGCGCTACGGCGTTCCGATCCATGTCCGACACAGCCAGCGTCCCGACGAGGGGACGATGATCTGCAGGGAGTCACCCGAGATGGAAGATGTGATGGTCGTCGGTGCGGCGCTCAAGCCCGATCTCGGGCGCGTGAGTCTCCGCCGCATTCCCAACAATCCCGGCGTGCAGGGCATGCTCTTCGAGGCGGTCGCGAAGGCGGGCATCCTCGTCGACGACATCGTGCAGACCGAGTTCGGCGAGATCGCATCGATCTCGTTCACGGTCGATCACGGCGAACTCGCCGATGTGAAGATCGCCGCGTCGCAGGTGCTCGACCGCGTCGGAACGGGGGAGCTCGCCGTCGAGATCGGCCTCGCGAAGATCTCGGTGGTCGGCACCGGAATGAAGAGCCACGTCGGAGTGGCAAGCCGCATGTTCAGCGCACTCGGGGCTGCCGGCATTCCGATCCACAACATCACGACCAGCGAGATCAAGATCTCCTGCATCCTCGGCAAGGAGCACGCGCAGCGCGCGCTCGAGATCACGCACGAGGCCTTCGGTCTCGACCGCATCGGTTCACAATCCGCGCAGACGCCTGCAGGCGTCGTCGCGACCGCGGCGGGACAGGCCTGAGGCCACGGTCGGATCGCGCCGCGAGGCATCCTCGTCGGGAGATGCGACGATTCGGTCGGTCTGCAACGGCAGGTCCGAGTGTTTTTTCCGTCCGCTCCCCGGGGCGTCTTGGATGGCGGGTGGGCGCGGGTACATTTCGTGTGCCTTATGGATCCAGGCGAGAAGCATCTCGCGACGGACTTTCTCTTCGGACGCGTGGACAAGGGAGCTGACGCTCCTCCGCCTCGGGTCCGCGGTGTCCGCTTGGACAGGCTGATCGGAGAGGGGGCGTTCGGCGTCGTGTGGTTCGGCGAGCAGTTCGAACCCGTGACGCGTCCCGTCGCCGTCAAGATCCTCCGCATGGCGTCGCTGGGAACCGCGGCGGTACGCCGCTTCGAGGCGGAGAAGCTCGCGCTCGCGCGGCTCGAGCACCCGCACATCGCACACATCCTCGACGCCGGCAGCACAGCCGACGGATCGCCGTATCTCGTCATGGAGTATGTCGAGGGCGTGTCACTCGACGAGTGGTGTGCGCGACGCCGCGACGACACGCGGGCGCTCGTCCGGATGTTCGTACAGGTCGCGCGCGCGATCGGATACGCGCATCGTCAGGGCATCCTGCATCGTGACCTCAAGCCTGCCAATGTGCTGGTGCGCGCCGTCCGCGGCGCGGGCGGCGAGGTCGACGAACCGAAGGTGATCGACTTCGGCGTCGCGAAGCTCGTCGGCTTCGACGCGTTGCGGACCGAAACGCGGCAGGGGCCTGCAGCCGCGACGCCGGCGTACATGTCGCCCGAGATCGCCTCCGGTTCGGCGGAGATCGATGGTCGCGTCGATGTCTGGTCGCTCGGCGTGATGATCCACGAGGCGATCGTCGGGCATCGGCCGTTCAGGACCGAGCGCGAGGGGCTCTCGGGTGCGCTCGAGTTGCAGCGGCAGATCGTCGAGGATCGGATCAGGCGCCCGAGTTCGGCGCTCCCGCCGGGTGCCTCGCGCGCGCTGCGCGCCGCGCTCGAGGACGAACTCGACTGGATCATCATGCGTGCGCTCGCGAAGTCGCCGAGCGAGCGGTACACGACGCCCGACGAATTGGCCGACGACCTCGAGCGCTGGCTGTCGGGCGGAAATGTCCAGGCGCGCCCGTCGACCGCCGGTTACAGGCTGCGCAAGCTCGCGAGGCGGCACAAGGCCGCGCTGACGATCGCGACCACACTCTTCGCGGCACTCGCGATCGCGGTCGCCGGACTGACCTACGGCCTGATCGAGAGCCGGCAGCAGGCGGCCCGCTGGCGTCGCATCGCGGATCTGAACCGGTCGATGCTGACGGCCCTCGATCCCGGCTTCGCACAGGGACTCGATGCGTCGTTGATGCGCCTCACGCTCGTCGAGGCCGAGTACGCGCTCTCGCAGGGCGAGACGGATCCCATCGTCGAGGCGGAGATCAGGTCCGCGCTCGGAGCGGCGTATGCGTCGATCGGCGAGTACGAGGAGGCCGTACGGCAGTACGGGCGCGAGCGATTGCTGCGGATCGGCGGCGGAGCGGCGGAAGGCGACGCATCCATCCGCTCGATCGACAATGCGGTCGGCCGCGCCTTCGTCGAGCTGGGAAACACGGACGCGGCGCGCGAGCCACTGCTGAAGGCGTCGCGCGGCAGGGATCTGATCGCGGCGAACGCGGTGCAGAATCTCGCCGCACTCGCGGCGCATCTCGGTGACCTCGAGCGTGCGGACGAACTGCTGCGCGAGGCCATGGATCGCAAGCGGTCGATCCCGGGAGTCCCGCCCGCGAGTATCCAGGGAGCCAGGCAGGAATGGGCGCTCGTGCTCGCTCAGCGTGGTCGGTACGCCGATGCCGAGCCCATCGCGCGGGAGCTGTACGCGCAGCAGTTGACGGATCGCGGCGAGCGGCACCCGAGCACGCTTCGTGCGGCGAACAACCTCGCGGAGGTGCTGCTCGCGCTCGGGAAGCCGGCGGAGGCAAGGGCGCTTCTCGAATCGGCGATCGGCCGACTGTCGGAGGTCCTCGGCGATGCCCACGCGGACACGCTCTCCGCGCGCAACAACCTCGCGCAGGCGCTGCTCGAGCTCGGCGAGGCGGCGGCGGCGACCGACCTGTACCGCGCGAATCGCGATGCATTCCTCGACCGCTATGGCATGGATGACCCGCGCTCGATCCTCGCGGGGGCGAACCTCGCGCAATGTCTCGCCATGGAGCGCGCCTGGGACGACGCCGAGCGCGAGTTCCGAGCGACCGCTGATCGCGCGTTGCGGGCGCTCGGATCGGATCACGCGGTGACGCTTGCGAACGATGCGAACTTCGGCGCGTATCTCGTCGAGCGCGAGCGATGGGCCGAGGCGGTGGTCGTGCTCGAGCGTGCGTCACCGCTGATCGAGCGCGAGCTCGGGCGTCGCCATCCGCAGTGTCTCGCGGCGCGGGCGGCGCTCGCGCGAGCGTGCGTGGGCCTCGGGCAAGCGGCACGCGCGCTCGAGGTGCTCGACGACGCGGAGTCGATCGCCGCTCGAGGCCAGCCGCTCAACCGGGTCGAGCAGCACGCGGTTGGAATCGCGTATCGTGCCGCCCAGGCTGCCGGTCGGGATGAACTCGCCGAGCGACTGGCGGCGGCGCTCGGTGCGGGCCGATGACTGGGGCCAGATGAGCGTGGCCCGAGTGCGAGCCGCTGGGTGCCTGTGTCGGTTCGGCTCGGGAGTGATCCTGGCTGAATCGCGTCCGCCAAAGCCGGG
>JBEAQW010000124.1:0-8044 GCA_041163725.1 Planctomycetota bacterium | reverse complement strand
ACATTCGCGTTCGGCTTGATGCCGCGGAACCAGGAGTCGGGAATCTTCTGCATGATCGTGGCGCACGAAGGCGTCTCGGTCATCGTCGCGAGAAACGATGCGGTGCGACGGAATGGCAGGAATGAGTAGGCAGGCAGGCCAGCCGCGATGCTCGAGTAGGGCTGCGCGAGGTTCGCCCAGGAGGCGACGCCGAAGCCGGTGGGGACTGGAGGATTACTCACCACGTCGTACTTGATCGGCTTGCCGGGCCCAGCTGCGTCGTCCCCCACCGTAACCCCATTTTGGGCCGCGCCCGTCCGGTACGACACCTTGCGGTCGACCGTACGCTCGAACTCCTCGGTCGCGAGGTTGAGCACCTCGAGGGTCGCCTTCGTCGAGCGTTCCTCGCTCGCACGCGCCACGCTCGAGCTCACGGCGAGCACAAGGCTCGCGAGGATCACGATGATCGCGATCACGGCGAGCAGCTCGATCAGCGTGAAGCCGCGGCGCCGGGCGGAAACGGTGTGGCGGGGAGTGCGGTGCATCGATGCTCCTTCGCAACGGCGGCCGATCACTTGGCCGCCTCCACGATGTTGTCCTTGTTGACCTCGTTCAGGTCGCGACGCGCGCCGCGGTCGGCGAGCCGGTCGGGACCGTTCGAGAAGAGCGCGAACGAGGCGCTCTTGAGGTTTCCGTTCGAGTTGCGGTCGCCGCGCGCGTCGGCGGCACCCTCGGAGCGGTCGCCCTCGAGGATGTCGTAGTCGCGCAGCACGAACACGTCGCCGAGGTTGAGGAAGCCCCCCGCCTGCGACGGCACATTGCTCTTGAGATCGTCGCCACCGTACGGCGCGCGGTAGTAGGCGATCGGCTCGCCCCAGTAGTCGAGCAGCACCTTCGGGAGCTGGTCGAAGTTGTCGATGCCCTGGTCGTTGGTCACGATCGACGGACGGCCCGACGCGTCGAATCCGGTGAGTCCGCCGATCAGACGCTCGTCCATCGAGTCGATGTACGGACCGTAGACGCGGCCCTCGACGGCCGCGGCGTTCCACTGGTTGTTCGTGACCGCCGGCGGCTGCGCGAGACGCGCGGGGTTGCGCGCGCGGTACCAGCCGCGCGCCGCGGGGCTGTTCGCATAGGTCGGCTGCGGCGAGTCGACCGCACCCCAGCAGCCGTCGGAACCCGGCGATCGGATCCCGAACGGCGGCGCCTCGCGGTTGCCCGGTCCAGCCGGACCGCCGCGGACGATGCCGTAGCCGTCCTCGCCGCGGTGGCCGTATCCGATCAGGAAGTCCGCGAGCGTGGTGTAGCTGTACCAGAGCTGCTGGCGCTCGAGATCGTTCGAACCCGAGATGTCGGAGTAGCGCACGACATCGCGCGCGAAGCCCTCGACCGGAGGCGAGGAGTCCTTGCGGCCGAGCACCGGCGGGTAGTACCCGAAGTCGGTGTTGAACTGCACCAGACCCGACGCGATCGAGTTCATGAGGAACTGCGTCTTGACGACCTGCGCGCGCTTCGCCGTCGACCCGATCACCACGGTGATGACGCCGATCAGGAGCACGATGATCGCGATGACCACCAGGAGCTCGGTGAGCGTGAACGCGCTGCGCCGGATGGCCCGCGGGGATGTGGTCGCCGTTCGGTTCGGCATGTGGAACTCCGTGGCCAAGGTCACTTCTTGGTGGTGCCCGACACCGACTCGATCATCGAGACGAGCGGAAGGAAGAGCGCGAGAACGATCACGAGCACGATGCCGCCGAGGACGACGACCATGAACGGCTCGAGGAGCGACAGGAGGCTGGCCACCGCGACATCGACCTCCTCGTCGAAGTTGTCGGCGATCTTCATGAGCATGACATCGAGGTCGCCGGTCTCCTCGCCGACGTCGATCATGTTCACCACGATGGCGTCGCAGACCTTCGACTCGCGGAGCGGACCCGAGAAGGTCTCGCCCTCGCGGATGGAGTCGTGCACCTTGGTGAGCGCGCGCTCGAAGACATAGTTGCCCGAGGTGTCGCGCGTGATGGTGATCGCCTCGAGGATGGGCACGCCCGCGCTGACGAGCGTTCCGAGGGTTCGCGTGAAGCGTGCGATCGCCGTCTTTCTCACCAGCGTTCCGAGCACGGGGATCTTCAGGATGATGATGTCGGTCAGCGCCCTGCCGGGCCCCGTTTTCCGTACCAGCTTGAAGAACAGGAAGATGATGATCGGCGAGGTGATGACCCAGATGGCGCCGGGCACCACCTGTTCCTTGCTCGATGTACCCGCGATCCACTTCGAGGTGTTGATGAGGAACTTCGTGAGCTCGGGGAGCTCGATGTCGAAGTCCTCGAAGATCTCCTGGAACTTCGGGATGACGAAGTACATGATGCCCGTCACGATGAGCACCGCGACGAAGATGACGACGGTCGGATAGATGAGGGCGCCGATGATGCGCCGCTTGAGGCGCTGGCCCTTCTCCATGAACTCGGCGAGTCGCTGGAGGATGACGTCGAGCACGCCGCCGACCTCGCCCGCCGCCACCATCTTGGTGTAGAGGCGGTCGAAGGCCTTCGGGAACTTCGCCATCGACTCGGAGAGGCTGGTGCCCGACTCGACCTCCTCGCACACGCCCTGGAGCACGTTCTTCAGCACGCTCGGGCGCTGCTGGCTCTCGAGGATCTGCAGCGAGCGGAGGAGCGGCAGGCCTGCATCCTGCAGCGTCGACAGCTGGCGGGTGAACATCGTGAGCTTCTTGCTGCCCACGCCGCCGATCGAGATGTTGAAGCCCTTGCCCTTCTTCTTCTTGCCGGCGTCGCGCACCTTGGCGCCACCGCCGCCGGTGCCGCCGGCGATCTTCTGCTCCTTGACGCCGCTCGGGAAGAGCCCCTGCGCGCGGATCTTCTTGAGCGCCTCGTCGGCGCTGGTGGCCTCGATGGTGCCGCTCTGCTTCTTGCCTGCGTTGTTCACCGCGTCGTACGCGAAGGTGGGCATGGTTCGCTCCGGTTCTGGCTGTCGGCGCGCCGGGATCGCGGCGCGGGGTGTCGTATCGGTCGGTCATGCGCGCCGCCCGCGCAGCGCGCGGCGGCCACGCTGGCTGGAATCAGTCCTCGGTCATCGTCTCGCGCACGACCTCGTCGATCGTGGTCTGTCCGTCGTAGATCGCGAGCAGGCCGGCCTCGCGCAGCGTGCGCATGCCGCGCTTGCGCGCCTCGGTGCGCAGGACGCGCGTCGACGCCTGCTTGATGACGAGCTCGCGGATCTCGTCGTCCATGGTCATGATCTCGAAGAGCGCCATGCGGCCCTTGTAGCCGGACTTCAGGCAGGTCTCGCAGCCGCGTCCGCGCGCGAAGGTGCGTCCCTCGACATCGGCCGGCCGCAGCGCGAGCTCCATGAGCTGCTCCTCGGTCGGCGTGAAGAACTCCTTGCACTTCGAGCACACGCGGCGCACGAGGCGCTGGGCGACGATCGCCTCGATGGTCGCGGTGAGGAGAAAGGTCTCGACACCGAGATCGACGAGACGGAGCACGGTGCTCGGCGCGTCGTTGGTGTGCAGCGTCGTGAGCACGAGGTGGCCGGTGAGCGACGCCTGGATCGCGATCTGCGCGGTCTCGAGGTCGCGGATCTCGCCGACGAGGATGATGTCGGGATCCTGACGGAGGAAGCTGCGCAGCAGCTTCGCGAAGGTGAGCTCCTGGTCGGTGTTCACCTGGCACTGCACGAGGCCCTCCACGTCGTACTCGACCGGATCCTCGGCGGTGAGGATCTTCACATCGATCGAGTTGAGCTCGTTGAGCGCCGCGTACAGCGTGGTCGTCTTGCCCGAGCCGGTCGGACCGGTGACCACGACGATGCCGTTGGGCTTGTTGATGAGCATCCGGAACCGCTCGAGGTCGTCCTCGCGCAGTCCGATCTTGTCGAGCGACAGCTGGACATTGGAACGGTCGAGCACGCGGAGCACGACCGACTCGCCGAACATCGTGGGAAGGACGGCGACGCGGAGGTCGACCGGCGCCTCGCCGAGGTGGAGCTCGATGCGGCCGTCCTGCGGCAGACGCCGCTCGGCGATGTCGAGCTTCGACATGACCTTCACGCGCGAGACGAGCGCGGTGGCGAGCGCCTTCGGGATCGCCTGCATCTCGTAGAGCACGCCGTCGATGCGGTAGCGGAGCTTGAACTCGTCCTCGAACGGCTCGAAGTGGACGTCGCTCGCCTTGTCGCGGATCGCGATCATCAGGATCGACTGCACGAGCTCGACGACGGCGTTGTCGTTGGCCGCCTGCGCGATGGCGCTGAGATCGATCGCGTCGCTGGGCGAGTCGAGCGTGCTGATCACCGAGCTCGAGGCCACCTTCGAGAGATCGAGGCCGGTGCGCTTGCCTGCGTAGCGCGCGGCCAGCACCGCGTCGATCTTCGAGGGCTTCGCCACCACGGCGCTCACGCGGAAGCCGAGCAGCTGCTTCAGGTCGTCGACGGCCTGGAAGTTGTCGGGGTTCTTGATCGCGATCGTGATGCGGTTGGTCGCCGCGTCGAAGGCGATCGGGACCACGCCGTAGGCCGTGGCGGTCTCGGGCTTGAGCCGGGCGATCACCGCGTCGTCGAGTTCGACCTCGTCGAGGTTGACATACGCGAGTCCGCGCTGCGCGGCCACCGCGGTCTCGACCTGCTCCTCGGTGAGCAGGCCCATCTTCACCAGGATCTCGCCCACGCGGAGTCCCTTCTCGGACCCCTCCTGGAGCTTGAGCGCCTCGTGGACCTGCTCGCGCGTGACAAAACCGAGCTTCCGGAACACCCGCCCGATGCGGCTGCCCTTGACATTCTTCAGAAGATCCTCGTCGCGAACGATCGACATCGTCATGCTCACAGGCGCCGCGCAGGTCACTCTGGGCTGCTCCGTCCGGCCGCTCTTGCGGCCTCCAGACGGAGGTCCATGCGTGCTATACGGCACGCGCCGACCCCCGAGCGCGCGGCGCCAAGGGGGTCGGGGTCAGGACACTTGGATTCATGCGTACGGCCCGCGCGTCGGAAACGGGGTTCGCCGATCCGCCGTCCGGTCCGCACGCCTTGGTCCTACTCGTGGTCCTCGTCGAGCTCGGTGCGGCCGATCACGCCGCCCGACCGGTGGATCTTGTCCTTCAGATCACCGGGGTTCTTGCACTTGTCGATGCACTCCTCGGGCGAGATCTTGCCCTCGGTGTAGAGACGCCAGAGGTGGTCGTCGAGGAGCTGCATGCCGAACTTGCGGCCGGTCTGGATGGCCGAGTCGATACGGAAGGTCTTGTTCTCGCGGATCAGGTTCGAGACCGCGGGGGTGACGACGAGGAACTCGTACGCCGCCACGCGGCCGGGCTTGTCGACGCGCGCGCACAGCTGCTGCGACAGCACGGCGATGAGCGAGGTCGACAGCTGCACGCGCACCTGCTCCTGCTGGGTCACGGGGAACGCATCGATCACGCGGTTGATGGTGCTGGCCGCGCCCGAGGTATGGAGGGTGCCGAACACCAGGTGGCCCGTCTCGGCGGCGCGAATGGCGGACTCGATGGTCTCGAGGTCTCGCATTTCGCCGACGAGGATCACATCGGGGTCGGAGCGGAGCACGCGGCGGAGCGCCTCGGAGAAGCTCGGCACATCCTTGCCGACCTCACGCTGGTTCACGACCGACTTCTTGTGGTAGTGGTAGTACTCGATCGGGTCCTCGATCGTCACGATGTGACGGTCGTAGAACTCGTTGATCCAGTTGACCATCGATGCGAGCGTGGTCGACTTGCCCGAACCGGTCGGGCCGGTCACGAGGAACATGCCGCGCGGACGGCGGCAGAGCTCGGTGACGATCTTCGGCAGGCCGATCTGCTCGAAGGTGAGCAGCGTGTTCGGGATGAGGCGGAGCACCATCGAGATGTCGCCGCGCTGCCTGAAGATCGATGCACGGAAGCGCGCCGCGTCGCCGAAGGCGAAGCCGAAGTCGGTTCCGCCGACCTCCGCGAGCTCCTGCTGGTTCTTCTCGGGCGTGATCGACTTCATCAGCGCCGTCGCGTCGTCGGAATCGACGACCTTCGTGGCGAGCTTCTTGAGGCTGCCGTGAAGGCGGATCGTGGGCTCGCGGCCCACCGAGATGTGGAGGTCCGACGCGCCGTTCTTCACGATCGTGTCGAGGAAACGGTCAATCTGCATCGTGGACATGGTTCGGTCTCACTTCCTGAACGGCGCGAGGGGCGCGCGCCGGCACTGATTTCGACATGGGTTCAGACGGCGCCGACCTCGCTCGGGTCGTAGCCCTCGATCTGGGCGAAGTTGGCGATCTCGGTCGGGGTGGTCTTGCCGCGGAGGATCTTCAGCTTGCCGTCGCCGACGAGGCTGCGCATGCCGCCGCGCACGGCTGCGGCGCGGATCTTCGAGACACCCGAACGGTTGAAGGCGAGGTCACGGATCTCCGAGTTCATGACCATGAGCTCGAAGATGGCGCGCCGGCCGCGGTAGCCCGTGCCGTCGCAGGCCGCGCAGCCGACCGGCTTCATGATGGTGCCGTTGGCCAACTCCTCCTCGGTGATGCCGACGAGGCGGAGCACCTTGCGGTCGGGATTCGGGTCGGGCTGCTTGCACTTCTCGCAGAGGACGCGCGCGAGGCGCTGGCCCATGACCGCCTGGATCGAGCTCGCCACGAGGAAGGGCTTGACGCCCATGTCGATGAGACGGGTGATCGCGCTCGGCGCATCGTTGGTGTGCAGCGTCGAGAACACCATGTGTCCGGTGAGCGCCGCCTGGATGGCGATGTCGGCGACCTCGCGGTCGCGGATCTCGCCGACGAGGATGATGTTCGGCGCCTGACGCAGCATCGAGCGGAGCACCGCCGCGAAGGTCAGGCCGATCTGCTCGCGAATCTGAACCTGGTTGATGCCCTTGAACGCGTACTCGACGGGATCCTCCGCCGTGATGATCTTGCGATCGGGCGTGTTGAGATCGTTGAGCGCCGAGTAGAGCGTGGTCGTCTTGCCCGAGCCGGTGGGGCCGGTGACGAGGAAGATGCCGTTCGGACGGCGGATGATGCGGTTGAAGGTGTCGAGGTTGTCCTGCTCGAAACCGAGTCCCTGCAGGCCGATTCGGGCGCTGTCGGGCCGGAGGATTCGGAGGACGACGCTCTCGCCGTGCACCGCGGGGCAGGTCGACACGCGGAAGTCGACCACCTTCTCCTCGATGATCTTCTTGATGCGGCCGTCCTGCGGGATGCGCCGCTCGGCGATGTTGACGCCCGCCATCAGCTTGAGGCGCGCGAGCAGCGGCGCCTGCATCTTCTTCGGCAGCGTGTCGCGCATCAGGCAGACGCCGTCGATGCGGTAGCGGATGAGCACATCGTTCTTGCGCGGCTCGACGTGGATGTCGGAGGCGCGGCCGATCACGGCCTGGTCGATCATGCGGTCGACCAGGTTGACCATCTGCGACTCGTTCGCATCCTTGTCGATCGAGCGGTCGGCCGAACGGTCGGCGGAGCGGTCGGCCGAGCGGTCGCGCGACTTGTCGCGGGACTGGTCGAGCGAGTCCGAGTAGAGGTCCGACTGCGGCGCCGTGAGCGAGGGCCCTTCCTGGGCGCCCAGGAGGAAGGCCATGAGCTGATCGCGCGCGGCGACGCCACCGACGGCGACGCGAGAGCCGCTCATCATGCCGAGCATGTCGATCGTCTCGATGTCGGTCGGGTCGTAGACGCAGACGAGGAGCGTTCCGCGCTCCTTGCGCATCGGCGCGACGGTGTACTTGGCCTGGACCTCGGGCTTGAGCAGCGACCGGTCGACCCGCGCGCTCGCCTCCGGCTTGTCGAGGTCGAGGAACTCGACCCCGAACTGGGTGGCGTAGGCGCGCGCGACATCGGTGTCGCGGCACGCGCCCGCCTCGATGAGGGCCTCACCCACGCGCTTGCCCGTGGCGTCGGCCTCGGCGATGGCTGCGGCGACCTGCTGGGCGTTCACCACGCCACCCTCGAGGAGGATCTCCTCGATCTTCTTGTCGACTTTCTTTGCCAATTTCAGGTCTCCGAAATCCTCGATCGAAACGGACGGGGCCTCCGCGCGCGGAGTCTTGTAGTATCGCGATTCGCGGG
>JBEAQW010000123.1:0-9691 GCA_041163725.1 Planctomycetota bacterium | reverse complement strand
TCGTGGGCGGGGAACTCCGCCGCATGCGCGACGATCTCTTCTGGCTGACCGAACGCGGCGAGCGCATCTCGACGCAGCTCGTCGACACGGCGGACGGTGCGGCCGTCGCCACCAACGCGCTGCGCAGCCAGGTCGATGCCGTGGGGCCGGCGCTCGAGGAACTCGCGGCGTGGGCGCCGCTGCTCTCGGGCGAGAACCGCGAGCGCATCCGACCAGTCGCCGAGGCGATCGCGGGTCGCGTGCGCGATTCGCTCGCGATCGACATGCGTGGATTCTCGCTCGCGCTCCGGCAATTCGCCGACCGCGCGGACCAGGCCTTCGTGAAGGTGAGGCTCGACGCCGGGCTGCTTGCGTCGTCGTCGAACGACCCTCCACTCGTCGAGGTCGATCCCAAGTCGATCGCGCATTCTTTGGCCGCGGAACTCTCGCGACTTGGCCAGCCGACGATGGAGCCTCGCTCGCAGGCGGCGGGCAGGTCCTCCGCGCTCAAGCCCGCACTCAACCCCGCGCACGCCGCTTCGGGCAGTGACACGGGTGATGGCGCGGGCGATGGCACGGGCACGGGCAAGAACACGGGCAAGAACACGGGGAACGAAACTCGTACCGACACGGGCCGACCGCTCGCGAATGCTCCGCTCGATGCGACCACCTCAAGCGCCGCCGAGCGCGTGACGGTCCTCGCCAACCAGCCGCTCGAGATCCCCTTGTAAGGCCTGTGCTGGGCAGGGTGCTCGCACCCCGCCCCGCCCCGTCACCGCCCCGTCACCGGTCCGCGACGATGCTTGCGCCAGGCGAAGCCCCGCCCGGGGTTCCCTTGCTCATTCCTCACCTCTGCGTTCCAAGGCGCCCTGCCGCGCCCGCTTGAGGCCATTTGGGCGATTTCCTCACGATCGCGGGCTTCGGTCGAAGTTGTCCCCGCAGTCGCCCGATGCAAGGGGCATGACCCCGTACTCGCTCAATCCCAGCGCCCGCGAGACCCCGCTGTCCCAGTTCGTCGTGATCGAGCGTTGTGCGCGTGGCCTCCACGCCCGGATCACCTGTCCGGTGGTCGGACAGCGCGAGGCACCGATCATCGCGGGCGAGGTCGCGCAGGCGATCGCCAACAGCAACTACCCGCGCGGTGGCGCGCTCGTGCTCGACCTCTCGAGCGTGAGCATGCTCTCGAGCATGGGACTCGGCATGTGCCTCGATCTGCGGCGTCAGGGCGAGCAGGCGAAGCTCAAGCCGCACCTGTTCGGAATGAGCCGGCAGCTCCTCGACATCCTGCGCATGATGAAGATCGAGCGGCACTACACCGTGGTCTATGCGAAGGACCAGCTCGGCGCGATCCTCGGCTGAACCGAGGCCCAACCCGATCCACCCTGCCCGGACCTCGTGCGACCGTCGCGAGCGGACGCAAAATGCCCGCGAATCAGCCTCGGACAGGCGCGCGTCGCTGCGCTACCATGCGTGTCCTATGGGTCTCGAGGCAGCACTCCCCACCGACAGCGTCGTCACCACGCAGCTCAACCGCGTCATCAACTGGGCGCGCCGATCGAGCGTGTGGCCGCTTCCGTTCGCGACCGCCTGCTGCGGCATCGAGCTGATGGCGACCGCGTGCTCGCGCTTCGATCTCGCGCGCTTCGGCGCGGAGGTCATGCGCTTCTCGCCGCGCCAGGCCGACCTCCTCATCGTGGCGGGTCGCGTCAGCGTGAAGACCCTGCCCGTGCTCCAGCGCATCTACATGCAGATGGCCGAGCCCAAGTGGGTCATCTCGATGGGCGCCTGCGCGTCGACCGGCGGCGTGTTCGACACCTACGCGGTCGTCCAGGGCGTTGACCAGTACATCCCGGTGGATGTCTATGTGCCCGGCTGCCCGCCGCGGCCCGAGATGCTCATCGAGGGCATCATGGCGATCCAGCGGATCATCGACGAGGACAACATCCCGCGCGATCCGACGGGCAAGCGCCTGCCGCTCAACATCGCGCTGACGCCGAACTACGAGGTCCAGCCGCAGCCGGTGCCGCTGGGGATCCAGCCGTCGAACATGGCTTCGAATATGGCTTCGAACATGGCGTCGAACCTCAAGGGCGCACCCCTCCGCGCGTGAACCGTACGATGCGCGCATGCGCACCGCACGCTCACTCATCCAGACGATCCTCGCCGCCTGCGCACTCTGCGCGGGCGGCGCTGCTTCCGCCTCACCCGATGCGGGCGCGCAGTCCACGCCGCCGGCGAATGGAGCCGAAGCCGTGCAGCCTCCGCCGACCGACCCATGGAAGGACATCGCGGAAGGAGCGGTCACGCTCGACGGTGGCGCGGAGAAGCCCGAGGCGACCTACCGCTACAGGCTCATCGCGCCTCCCGCCGCATCCGTCGCGGAGGGCGCGACCGTCCCGCTCGTCGTGTTCCTGCACGGCGCTGGTGAGCGCGGTGACGACAACCGCGCGCAACTCAAGCACTTCGCGGGGTGGTGCGCGACCGCCGCGCTGCAGGAGCAGCACCCCTGCTTCGTGCTCGCCATGCAGTGCCCCGCCGGCGAGTCCTGGGCGTGGCTCGACCTCAAGGCCTACCGCGAGAAGGGCGAACTGCCGCGCAGGAACGCCGAGCCGACTCGCGCGATGCGGGCGCTGATGACGGCGATCGACGACGTGCTCGCATCGAAGCCGATCGACCGGACGCGCATCTACCTCACGGGCCTTTCGATGGGTGGATTCGGTTCGTTCGACCTCGCCTCGCGCAGACCCGGTCTCTTCGCCGCGGTGATTCCGATCTGTGGCGGTGGCGATCCTGCCACGGCCGCCGCGATCGCAGGCATGCCTTTCTACATCGTCCACGGCAGCGACGATCCGGTGGTGCCGGTCGAGCTCAGCCGGATGATGCGCGATGCGATCGCGGCCGCCGCGGCCGATGCCTTCGCCGGCGAGAAGGCGCGTGCGCGTGGAACCTCCGATGCGCCGCGGCCGATGCCCAGGCGCGCACCGAACCCGATGTACCGCGAGTACGACAAGGTCGGCCACGATTCGTGGACGCCCGCGTACCGCTTCGGCGACGACGGCGTGCTCGACTGGATGTTCGCGCAGCGGCGCGTCGCGGACCTCAAGTGAGCGTCGCGACCCAGTCGCGGATGCGGCCGATGCCGCGCGTGATCGCGGCATCGATGCAGGCGAACGAGAGCCTGATGTGCCCGCGCGCGCACGCACCGAAGTCCTCGCCGGGAACGACCGCGACATGCGCCTCGTCCAGCAGCGCGTCGGCGAACGACTGCGCGCCCGTGATCTCCACGCCCTTCGCGGAGCGCTTGCCGAAGTGCGCCGAGACATCGGGGAACGCGTAGAACGCGGCGTTCGGCGCGACGGTGACGAAGCCAGGAACCGCATCGAGCTCGCGCTTGATGAGCGCGGCGCGCGACGCGAAGGTCGCGCGCATCGACTCGACGCCCGCGGAGCTGTTGGTGAGCGCCTCGACGATCGCGGGATAGAAGAAGCTCGGGATCGAGTTCGTCATCTGTCCCTGGAGCTTGATGAGTTCCTTCGCCATCGCCTTCGGCGCGGCGAGGTAGCCGACGCGCCAGCCGGTCATCGCGTAGCTCTTCGACAGGCCGTTCACCGTGATCGTGCGCGACGCGAGCTCGGGAAGCGAGCCCGGGGAGAAGTGCGCGAGACCGGGCGCGACCTCGGGGTAGATGAGCTTCTCGTAGATCTCGTCGGATATCACGGCGATCCGCTCGTGCCGCGCGAGCACCGCGCAGAGCGCGCGGATCTCGTCGGCCGGGTACGCGGTGCCGCAAGGGTTCGACGGCGAGTTCCAGACGATGCCGACCGTGCGCGGGGTGATCGCTGCGGCGAGCTGCTCTGGCGTGATGCGGAAACCGTTCGCCACCGCGCCCGGGATCTCGACGCACTTCGCACCGGCGAGCTCGATCAGCGGCTTGTAGGACACCCATGCGGGGGTCGGCAGCAGCACCTCGTCGCCGCGTCCCGGCTCGACGATCGCCTGCAGCGCCATGTAGATCGCATGCTTCGCTCCCGCGGTGACGGTCACCTGGTCGAACGCGGTCTCCACGCCGTTCTCGACCGTGAGCTTGCCTGCGATCGCCTCGCGCGCGGCCTTGTCGCCGGGGGTCGGCGCGTACTTGGTCATCCCCTTCTCGAGCGCGGCGATCGCGGCGCGCTTGATGTTGTCGGGCGTGTCGAAGTCGGGCTCGCCCATCGCGAAGGCGATGACATCGTGCCCCTTCGCGCGGGCGGCCGCCGCCTTCGCTCCGACGGCGAGGGTCGCGGATTCGGACATGGACGCGATGCGGCTCGAGACGAACATGGCGGAATCGTAGTGCATTGCCCGCGGCGCGAAACCCGTGCACGCGCTACACTTCGCGCCCCATGCACTACGACGCTCACCAGCCGGTGATCAACGAACTCGAGGCGCGGATCTTGACCCTCCGCGACTCTCTTTAACTACGATCAGAAGCTCAAGGAGCGCGCGGCCTTCGACGACCGCATGAACGCGCCGGAGTTCTGGAACGACGCCAAGACGGCCCAGCGGGTCATCGCCGAGAGCAAGATCGTGCGAGCCCAGGTGGAGCCGCTCGAGGCCGCCATCGCATCGCTCGACGACGCCAAGGTCGGCTACGAGCTCGCGAAGGAGGCCGGCGACAAGGACATGCTCACCGAGGTCGACGAGACCCTGTTCGGCCTGCACGCGAAGATGGACAAGATCGAGCAGCAGTCGCTGCTCTCCGGGAAGCACGACCACCGCAACTGCTTCGTCGCGATCCAGGCGGGCGCCGGTGGCACCGAGGCCGAGGACTGGGCGGGCATGCTCGAGCGCATGTACCACTACTACTGGCAGGAGATGGGCTGGAAGGTCGAGGAGATCAGCCGCTCGCTCGGCGCCGAGGCGGGCGTGAGCGAGGTGTCGTTCCGCGTGTCCGGCCCGTTCTCGTACGGGTACATGAACTGCGAGCGCGGGACGCACCGGCTCGCGCGCGTGAGCCCGTTCAACGCCGAAGGCAAGCGCCAGACGAGCTTCGCGACCGTCGATGTGACGCCCGAGTTCGAGCACAACGACCTCGTGATTCCCGAGAAGGATCTCGAGATCGTGGCGTTCGTGCGTGCGTCCGGTCCCGGCGGGCAGAACGTGAACAAGGTCGCGTCGGCTATCCGCGTCACCCACCTCCCGACCGGCATCCAGGTCGTCGCCAGCACCTACCGCGACCAGCCGCAGAACAAGGCGCAGGCGCTCGCGGTGCTCCAGGCGAAGCTCGAGCAGCTCGAGGAGGAGCGGCGCGCCGCGGAACTCACCGCCGCCACGGGCGGCAAGGTCTCGCGCGACTGGGGCAACCAGATCCGCTCGTATGTGTTCTACGACAACCGCGTGAAGGACCACCGCACCGGCCACGAGGTCGGCAATCCGCAGCAGGTTCTCGACGGACATGTCAGCGACTTCATCGACGCGGAGCTGAAGCGGCGCCGTGCGGAGCGCGGCTGATGGAGCGGCCCGCGGCCGGATCCGGCGATCACGCCGGCCGCGCCGGCGGCCTTGAACTCGAGGGACTCTCGTATGCGCGCGGCGCGCGAGGTCGCGCCGTGCTCGAGGAAGTCTCCTTCTCGCTTGCCCGAGGTCGCATCCTCGCCGTCGTCGGCCCATCGGGCGCGGGCAAGAGCACCCTGCTCTCGCTGATCGCCGGCTTCCAGCCCGCCACCCGCGGCACGATCCGTCTCGACGGCGTGACGCTCGACCGGCAGGCCCCGTCCGAACGCGGAGTCGGGATGGCCTTCGACGATGCCGCGCTTCACGAGCACCTGAGCGTGCGGGGGAATCTCGAGGCGGCCGCGTCGAGCCTCGGCGAGGATGCGCAGACGCGCCGCGCGCGCATCGAATCGCTCGCCACCGCGCTCGGAATCGACACGCTGCTCGACCGGAGTCCGGGCGCGATTTCCGCGGGTGAGCGGCGCCGCGTCGCCCTCGGGCGCGCGTTCGCGCGAAAGCCATCGCTTGCGCTCCTCGATGAACCCTTCGCGAACCTCGACCGTCCGAACCGCCGCGCGATGCGCACGCTCGTCCGTGCGATGCACGACGCGTCGGGAGCGGCGACGATCGTCGTCTCGCACGACGCGACCGATGCACTCGCGATCGCCGACGACCTGATCGTGCTGATCGACGGGCGCGTGCGGGCGTGCGGCACCGTGCGCTCGATCATGGATGCGCCGCCCGACCTCGAGGTGGCGCAGCTGCTCGACGAGGACGGGATGGAGTGGCTCGAGCTCGCGCCAGGCTCCTCTGCACCGAGGCTGCCGCAGGCGCTCGCGGCGCGGCTCCGCGACCTTGCCGAGAAGCGGCACGATGCGGAGATCCGCATCGGCATTCGTCCCACCGCACTGCGTGCGAGCTCCATCACCCGGACGGGCGCGGACGACGACCTGACGCTCGACGGAGTCGTCGACGGCCACGAAGCCGCAGGATGCGACTGCGATCTCCTCGTGCGCATCGCATGCGGCCGCATCATCCGCGCCCGCGTGACGGTGCGTGCAGCGCAGGAATTGCCGAAGCATTCCGCGGTCCGGCTGAGTGCTGCGATCGGGGATGTCCACCTCTTCGCGGGCCCCTGGCCCGGCCGACGAATGGGGTGAACCCCGAATACAGCCGCGCGACTGCAGGAGCCCGGTTCAAGTATTGTCCACGAGGCACCCGTTCCGGGGCGACATCTCGGCGCGCCGATGCGCACAGGAACGAGGCTCGTACGAGGAGGACGCGAGAGGCCCATGACGACCGCACGCACCAATGCCCCTTCCGTGACCGATGCGATCCGTGAACCGCTCGTGAGGCACCAGTTCGAACGCGGCATCGCGGGCGACCTCATGCAGGGAAGCCGACGGGAATGGCTCCTCACCTCGGGCGCCGGCGACTACGCGATCGGCACGCTCTCCGGCATCGCAACGCGCCGCTATCACGGTCTGCTGACCGTCGCCACCCGCGCGCCGATCGGGCGCCGCATGGCGATCCCCTTCATCGACGGCGATCTGATCGTCGACGGCGTGCGTCATCCGCTCTCGTCGCGCCGCTGGGCGGACGGATCGATCGACCCCGACGGACATCGTCGCATCGCGTCGTTCTCGCTCGATGACGGCACCCCGACATGGACCCTCGAGGCCGGTACCGCGCGGCTCGAGCGGCGACTCGTGATGCTGCGGGAGGAACGCGCGATCGCGGTGATCTGGACGCTCACCGAAGCCGATGCCCCCGTCCGGCTCGACGCCCGACTGTTCGTCGAACACCGCGGCCAGCACCAGCTCGATCCCGAGGCGCAGTGGTCGCCCGATGTCGCCGTCGCGACGGCAGGCCGCGCGACGATCGTCCTTCCCGCGAACGATCACGCCGACACCGAGACCACGCTCTTCGTGCACGCGCCTGGCGCGACACTCGAGCGCGCCGCGACCTGGTGGCGTCACCATCTGCTCGTCGAGGAACGCGCGCGCGGCTACGACGCGATCGGCTCCTCCTGCCACGCGATCACCGCATCCTTCCAGCTGCGGCCGGGCGAATCGTGCGTGCTCGTCGCAGGCGCATCGCCCTCGATCGCCACGCAGGAGCATGCGCCGACGCCGATCCTCGCCGCGGAGCGCGCGCGCAGGCACTCGCTGCTCGCGCAGGCCGCCGCACTCGATGCGGCGCCCGACCTCCAGTCGCTGGTCCTCTCGGCCGACGACTTCCTCGTCGACCGCGCGCGCGCGTCGGGCGAGCGCGGACGCTCCATCATCGCGGGTTTCCCGTGGTTCGAGGACTGGGGCCGCGACGCGATGATCGCGCTCCCCGGACTCCTGCTCGCGACCCGCCGCTTCGAGGACGCGAAGCTCGTGATCGAGACCTTCCTCGCGCATCTCTCGGAAGGCCTGCTCCCGAACCGGTTCCCCGACGAGACGACCACGCCCGAGTACCACAGCGCCGACGCCCCGCTGCTCGCGATTCTCGCGACGCGCGCAACCGCCGAGGCGAGCGGCGACTGGTCGTGGGCGCGGCGCATGCTGCCGTCGCTTCTCGAGATCATCGATTCGTACATGCGCGGCACGCGCCACGGCATCCACATCGATGGCGACGGCCTCGTGTGCGCGGGCGAGCGCGGGCTGCAGCTGACCTGGATGGACGCGCGCATCGGCGACCTCGTGGTCACGCCGCGCATGGGAAAGCCCGTCGAACTGAGCGGCATGTGGATCGCCTCGCTCGAGGCCGTCGCGACCATCGCCGCCGACGAGCCGCGACACGCCGCGCGCGAGGAATGGCTGCGCGAGACCGCGGCCCGCGCGCAGCAGGCGTTCGCGCGCTACTGGAACCCGACCACGCGCTGCTTCCGCGACCTGCTCGACGGACCGGACGGCGACGACGCATCGGTCCGGCCGAACCAGGTGTTCGCGCTCGCCCACTGCGGCTTCATCCCCGCCGAATGGCGCGAGCAGGCGCTCGCCACGCTCCGACGCGAACTGCTCGTTCCACTCGCGCTGCGCACGCTCGCGCGCGGCTCGCGCGACTACCGCGGCCGCTACGAGGGCGACCAGCGGCGCCGCGACATGGCCTACCACAATGGAACCGCGTGGCCGTTCCTCGCGGGACTTCTCCTGAAGGCGGAGTGCCTGCTTCCGGCAGGCCCGTCGGCGCGCACCGTGCGCGAGACGCGCGAGGCGCTCGCGCAGCATCTCCGCGACGGCGGCATCGGTTCGGTCAGCGAGATCATCGACGGCGACGCGCCGTTCGAGCCGCGCGGCTGCCCGATGCAGGCCTGGAGCGTGGGAACCCTGCTCGACGCACTGTCGTCGCCCGCGGTGCGGAGAGTCGAGGCATGAGCGCGCGTCCGCACGGGGCGCCGGGTTCCGCCGAGCACGCGCGCATGCGCGACGAGCGCTCGGGCCGCGCGAACTGGCGCGCGTGGGGGCCGTTCGTCTCGTGCCGCCAGTGGGGAACCGTGCGCGAGGACTACTCGGCCGACGGCTCGGCGTGGGACTCGTTTCCGCACGATCACGCGCGCAGCCGCGCCTACCGCTGGGGCGAGGACGGCATCTTCGGATGGTGCGACAAGGACCAGCACCTCTGCCTCGCGCTCGCGGTGTGGAACGGTCGCGACGCGATCCTCAAGGAGCGCTTCTTCGGCCTCACGAACTCCGAGGGCAATCACGGCGAGGACGCGAAGGAACTCTGGTGGCATGTCGATGCGCTTCCCTCGCACGCTTGGAACCGCATGCTGTACCTCTACCCGCAGCGCGCGTTTCCCTACGCGGACCTCGTGCGCGGGAACGCGGCGCTCGGACGCGACGCGCGCGAGTACGAGCTGACCGACACGGGCGTGCTCGACGAGAACCGGTTCTTCGAGGTCTGGGTCACCTACGCCAAGCGCGGCCCCGACGAGACGGCGATGCGCATCGAGGCGGTCAACCGCGGACCCGAGCGCGCGGAGCTGCACCTCGTCCCGCAGCTCTACTTCCGCAACACATGGTCGTGGAAGCCGGGCTCCGCGCGGCCATCGATCGAGGCTGCGCGCACGCGCTGCGCGCTGGTCGCGCGGCACGACGCCCTCGGCTCGATGGAGCTTCGCTTTCCCGCCGGAGCCCGCGAGCTTCTCTTCTGCGAGAACGAGACCAACTACGCGCGGATCTTCGCCGCCGCACCGCACGCCGCCGGAAGCGACGGCGCGCCGAAGGATGCGATCCATGACCGCATCGTC
>JBEAQW010000122.1:0-5615 GCA_041163725.1 Planctomycetota bacterium | reverse complement strand
AGCCGTGGATCAAGCGAATCGCGTCTGTTCGACTCAATCCAAGTGGGGATGGGCAGATCATCCGCGCCACCATCAAGCTGTCGACTCCATTCATGCCTGGTCGCTCGCCGAGCGAACAGCGAACCGTGAGTCCCGAGCGCCTCAAGGAAGCGTCGCGGTACGCGGTGCTCTTCGCGTCGAACCCGTTCCGCATTCCGCCTGCACCCACGCCCACGCAGCCTCCCGTTGTCGTCGCGACGAATCCACCCGCGCAGGGTGTCACGGAGTCGCCCGATCCGAACACCGAAGTGCGGCCGTCTGTCCCGGACTTGCCGGGCGGATTTCCCTACGGCGAGTGGCAGCTCACGGGCGTGGTCGAGGGGCCGAGCGGTGCGGAGGTCTGGCTGCGGCATGTGCCGTCCGGTGCTTCGCTTGCACTTCAGCCCGGAAGCGCCGTCGGCGAACTCGTCTTCCGCCGCGCGGAGTATGATGGATCCGCTGTATTCGACAGTCCGGTCGGGACTTGCCGCGTACAGGTTGGAACCAACCTCACCCAGCGAGCTCCCGTGTCGTCGTCATGAGTGATTTCGACGGCGCGACGCTCGGGTGAATGAAAACTAATGAGTGTGCGATCTCGCATGCGACCGCCGTCCGCCCAAGGTCGGGCACGGACGCGTGTGCGAACGCCAAGTGCATGGATGCACGCCCGCCGTCACGCGTGTGCATGCACTCGGATGGGTGTCTCATCCAGGCGCTGAGCCTGGGAACGGAGTCCAGAGATGAAGAAGCGTTCCAAGCGCCCGGCGAACGGAGTCGCCCCACTGATCGCAGCCGCCATGGTCGCGCATCCCGCGTCGATGCCCGTGGCGCTCGCCGCGGTGCAGGATGGAACGCAGTCGCCCGGCGCCGCCTCCGGCGACGCGCCGCGCACGCCGCCCTCGCGCGACGGAATCCGCGTCCGCTTCAACTTCAAGGGACAGACCTTCGACCAGATCCTCGACTACTTCAGCCGCGTCACCGGTCTGCCGGTGGTGCGCGAGTGCGAGGTTCCGAAGGGCACGGTCGACTACATCTATCCCAAGGAGTACACGCTCGACGAGGCGCTGCGCACGCTGAACGTGCTGCTGCAGACCCAGAACGTGATGCTGCGCGACGAGGGCACGCGGCTCTTCCTGCAGAAGCTCGACGACATGAAGCGCGAGAATGTGCCGACCTTCATCGGCAGCGTTCCCGCGACCGTCGGCGACGAGGAGATCGTCACCGTGGTGCTTCCACTGCTCAACGCGCAGGCGAAGCCCGTCGCGGAGCAGCTCAAGAACCTCGTGGCCACCTACGGCTCGGTCACGGCGCTCGAGCAGCAGAACGCGGTCCTCATCGTCGAGACCGCCGCGCAGATCCGCAGGCTCCAGCGCATCATCGACGAGCTCGACCGCCAGGATGTCGAGAATGTGATCGAGCTCATTCCGATCCGCTTCACGAAGGCGACGGTGCTGATCGGCAGCCTGCAGGCGCTGATGGGCGAGCGCGTGGTCGAGTATGTGATCCAGGACGGAAAGCGGCAGAAGATCGAGGAGAACCGCGTCGCGGGGCTCATGCTCGCCGCAGACGACCGCACGAACGCGATCATCGCGCGCGGACCGCGCGCCAAGATCGAGGCGGTGCGGCAGACGATCGAGCTGATCGATGTTCCCGTCGCGGACGACGCGGCGCCGACCGCGAGCGGTGGGCGCGGCATGAAGACCTTCTCCGTGACGAAGGTGAAGCCCGATGTCGCGAAGCAGCGTCTCGAGCAGCTCTTCGCGGGCTACCCAGCCGACAAGAAGCCGACGATCGTCGCGCTTCCCGAGGCCGAGCGCGTCACGATCGTCGGCGACCTCGGGTCGATCGACGACGCCGACCGCTTGATCGCCGAGATGGAGGGCTTCGATCCGAAGCGCACCCCGCAGCAGGGACGCGGCGTGGGCACGGGCCGCAATGTCGCGCGCGGTGACCGGGCGATCGTGGCGATCGAGCTTCAGAACGCGTCGCCCGAGGCGATCCTCGCCGCGGTCAAGTCGCTCATGCCGAAGCGCCAGCAGGACGAGACCACCGTGGTCGCCGGCCCCGACGGCCGCACCGTGCTCGTCGGCGGCGACTCCGCCGACATCGCCGGCGTGCGCGCGATCGTCGAGACGCTCGACCGTCCGGCGAACATCGACCGGCAGGTGCGGCTGATGCGCCTCGCGGGCGCCGACGCCGAGCGCACGCTCGACCGAACGCGCGAGCTCTACGAGCAGCAGACGCCCGCGGGCGATCCGTCGCGCAGCCTGCGCATCGAGTTCGACGCGGCGTCGCGCGAACTGGTGCTGATCGGAACCGCGCAGTCGATCGCGCGCTTCACCGAGCTGATGAACCAGGTCGACGCCGCGCGCGCCATCGAGCGCGAGACGCGCCAGATCGGCGTCGACAACGCGCTGCCGAGCGTCATCGCGCCGCAGCTGCGCGAGCTCGCGAAGCAGGTGCTCGATCCGCGCGACGGCTCGGCGTTCATCCCGCCGACCGTCGAACCCGTCGATGCGATGAAGGCCATCCTCGTGTCGGGCACGCCCGAGCAGGTGGCGCAGGTGCAGTCGCTCGCGGCCGGACTCGACCGCGTGGGACGCGATGCGTTCGCATTCCGCGCGATCCCCGCGCCGGGCGCCGAGGCCACCCGGCTCGTCGAGCGCGCGCGCACGATCTTCGTGCAGCTCGCGCGCGGACAGGAGCAGGAGCTTCCCGAGCCCTCCGTCGAGATCGACGCATCGAGCGGCGCGCTCCTCGTGAGCGGTCGCACGCCCGCGGTCGCGCTGTTCGAGCAGGCGCTCGCGCAGGCGCGCCTCCTCATGCCGCCGCCGCGCAGCGCGAAGATCGTGCCGATGCGTGCGGCACGCGCCGCGGATGTCGCCGCCAAGCTCGAGCCACTGCTCGCGAGCGCGGCTCCGGTCGATCCCTCGCGCTCGGTGCCGGCCGCCGAGATCCGCGTGATCGAGCCGACGAACTCGCTGTACATCCTCGGCGAGACGCCGCAGATCGCGATGATCGAGTCGTTCGTCCGCGAGCTCGACATCCCGTCGCCCGAGGAGCTCCCGCCGCTGCGTCTGCTGCAGCTCCGCGGCGGCGACGCGACGCAGGTCGCGGGCATGCTGGCGAAGCGCTACGACGAGCGCGCGCCCGAGGAGCGCCGCTCGAAGCCCGTGCGCATCGAGGCCGACGGCACGACCAACACGCTCATCGTCACCGCGCACGCGCTCGTGTTCGAGGAGATCCGCAGCTTCGTCAACGAGCTCAACCGCGCGGGCGATACGGGCACAGGGCCGACGCGCGAGACCTTCGTCGTGCCGCTGAAGGCGGCGCGCGCCGCCGAGCTCGCGGTGGCGCTCGACAAGCTCTATCCGCCGCCGCCGGTGCCGCTCGATGCGCGCGGAAGGCCGCTCCCGCATCTCCAGAAGCCGAAGGAGGTGTTCGTCACCGCCGACGCGACGACGAACTCGCTCATCGTCGAGGCACCCGCCGAGCGCCGCGAGAGCTTCGAACAGCTCGTGCTCACGCTCGACCGCACGCCGCTTCCGCCGCTCGCCGAGCTGCGCACCTACCGCGTCGAGCGCGGTGACCTCGAGCGCATCGCGCAGACGCTGCGCGACCTCGGCGCGCGGGGCATGCTCTCGAAGCCCGGCGTCGATGGCGCGAAGGCGGTCGAGGTGCTGGTGCAGACGGAGGGGCAGAGCCGCACGCTCATCGTGGCGGGCGACTCGATGACCTTCGAGAAGACGGAGCAGCTGCTCAAGCAGCTGCAGGCCGTACCCGTGAAGCGGGGCGTGCGCGTGATCGATGTCGGTGCGGGTGATGCCGCGGTCGTGCTCGCGAAGGCGCTGCGACTCGCGTCGCTCGAGCCCGTCGAGGGCGAGGCCCCTGCGATCGAGACCGAGATCGATGTCGCCAACGGCACCATCATCGCCAGCGGCGACGAGGAACCGCTCGCGCGCTTCACCGACGCGTGCCGCGAGCTCGTCACCGCGACGAGCCCGAGCGCGGATGTGCGCGTGCTCCCGATGACCTACGCGAAGGCCGAGGACGCGAAGGCGTACCTTGACGGGCTCGCCGCAAGCCGCCTCGGCCAGAGCGCGGGCTTCGCGAAGGAGCCGGTGATCGAGGTGCTCGAGCGCACGAACTCGCTGCTCGTCGCCGCCGATGCCGGCCAGCACGAGCTGCTCGCCGTCCTCCTGCGGAACCTCGATGTGCAGCAGGGCGTCACGCCGCCGCTTCGCATCCTCCAGCTGCGCACCGCCGACGCGGCGACGCTCGCGAACGCGCTGATGCAGACCTACTCGCAGCGGAGCGCGGAGGAGAAGGGCACGAAGCCCGTGCAGATCACCGCCGAAGCGCAGACGAACGCGCTCATCGTGGCGGCGCATCCCGACCTGCTGCCCGAGATCCAGCAGATCGTCGAGGACCTCAACGGCGCGACGCGCCAGAGCGCGAGCGATCGCGAGATCCGCATCTTCTCGCTGAAGGTCGCGCGCGCGGCCGAACTCGCCAAGACGATCGACGAGATGTATCCGCCGCCGCCGGTCCCGGTGGATCCGCGCGGTCGTCCGCGGCCCGAGCTCCAGCAGCCGCGCGAGGTCGTCGTGCGCGCCGACGCGCAGACCAACTCCCTCATCGTCGACGCGCCGATCGCGCGCATGGCCGGCTTCGAGAAGCTCGTCGAGCAGCTCGACCGCTCGAAGGCGATGCCCGAGCAGGAGATCCGCACCTGGCGTGTCGCTTCCGCGAATCTCGAGGGCGTCGCCAAGACGATCCGCGACCTCGCGACGGGCGGCAAGTTCGGTCCCGATGGATCGAACATCGTCGTGTCGACCGAGGCGGTGTCCAAGACGCTGGTCGTGAGCGCGTCGGCCGAACTCTTCCCGCAGATCGAGCAGATCGTCCGCGGCATCGAGGGCGCGCCGCAGCCGTCGACCACGCTCAAGGTGTTCAAGCTGACGAGCGCGCGCAGCGAGACGCTCGCGCCCGTCGTGCGCAGCGCCGTCGAGGGACGGCTCGCGGAGATCGAGCCCACGCTCGCCGCGCGCGGCCGCAGCGTGCTCGACATCGCGGCGGACCGGCGGTCGAACGCGCTCATCGTGAGTGCGCCCGATGTGCTGATGCCGGTGGTCGAGGAACTCGTGCGTCAGCTCGACGACGGATCGCCGTCGGTGGGCGACCCGATCGTCCGCGTGCGTCCGCTGCTCTACGCCGAGGCGACCGAGGTCGCGACCGGTCTCACGCAGGCGCTCGCCTCCGCGACCAATCCGAACACGCGCGAACCGCTCTCCGTGAAGGTGATCGCGGCGACGGGCTCGAACGCGCTGCTCATGGTCGGCCCCGCATCCGATCTCGACGAGGCCGACAAGCTGATCGCGCCGCTCGACGAGCGCCCGGCGCTCGACTCGGTCGATGCCAAGACCTTCCCCCTGCGCAACGCGGACGCCGCGCGCATCGCACCGCTCGTGCAGAAGCTGCTCTCCGACCAGCAGGACACCGATCCGCGACTCGCGCTCGAGCGCATGCGCCGCACGCGTGGCCAGCTCGCCGTCACGCCGCCCGTCCGCGTCGAGAGCGATGCGCGCACGAACTCG
>JBEAQW010000121.1:0-9488 GCA_041163725.1 Planctomycetota bacterium | reverse complement strand
GTCGCCGCGATGGTGTCGCCGATGCGCGTAAGCACATCGCCGACCGAGTCCGCATCGGAGAGATCGACTTCCGTGATGGTGCCGTTGACATCGATCTCGATCGTTCCGGCGCGCACGCCGCTTCCGTTCGCACCGCGCAGATCGATGAGTCGCGTGGATGCATCCATCGACGGGTCGAGGTCGCGCTCCCCGCGGACGCGTCCCGAGAGTGCGCCGAACGCCTGTTCGGCGCTCATGGTGACGCGGATATCCGACGCGAGCCCAAGGTCCGCGCGCATGCCAGCGCCGCCGCCGACGAAGCGGAGGCCGCTCATGAGCGTGGAGAAGGGCTCGGACGCGTGATGATCGCCGCCGAAATAGTGGATGCCGCGCAGGTCGCGGTTCGCGATCGAGATCAGGGAGCTCAGCATCGAGTCGATGACCGACGCCTGGTTGGTCCGCGTGGCCTCGTCGCTGCCGACGCCGATCTGGGACAGGCCGATGCCACGCGCCTCCTGGAGGAGGTCCGAGACATCGCCGAGCGCTCCATCGAGGGAGTTGAGGGTGGCGTCGGCCTGGGAAAGGTTGCGCACCCTCTGTTCCCGGCGCTCGATGGCATCGTCCAGCACGCTCACGGTCGAGGCACCGATCGCGTTCTCGGAAGGGCGGCTGAACGCCTTGCCCGCCGCGAGCTGAACCTGCAGCATCAGCAGGTCGCGGTTCGACTTCTGAATCCCGGAAAGCGCAATTCTCGACGCAAGAGCGTTCGGAACGCGCGCAAGGTTGGCAGGAATGACGCCCATAAAGTCGGCTCCGACAGGAAAAGGCAAGCGCCGTGCCCGGGCGAAGGGTCCCAAAACACCTTCTGGCGCTCAAAAGAGTGCAAATGACGCAGTGACAAGCGCTTCCGTCGCACTTCCTAGTGAGCTCTTCCGGGGCTACTCCAAGGCTTCGCGCCGAGGAGACACCAGAGTGAGTGTGAGGTTTTGTGATGGAGACATCTGTGCCGATCCAGCCGCTCGGGGCAACAAACGGCTGGTTCGGTCGAGGATGGCAGACGGAAGTCATCGGCGGCCTCGAGTGGTGGTCCGCCAACAAGCGCAGTGACTTTCCAATGCCTCCCCGGGGGCTGATTCTCTAGGGCTGTCTTGGACCCGCGAACACGTCCCGCGAGTCATCGACAGCGACAAGACCGAACGCACTCGATCAACAACCGTCGGCGAGACATCGCCGGCGGTTGTGTCTTGGGGCAGAACCATTCTGGGGCCGACCTATCCAGAGGCAGCCGTGCCCCGCGAGCCCAGGCCCCGCGAGCCCAGGCCCCGCGAGCCCATGCGCCGCCGTTCCATGCCCCCTCGAATCCCGAAGGTGGTGCTTCGGCGACCGGCCCCTCTGTGATATCACTTTGGCATGGAAGTTCGATCCCAGCCCTCCACCCCTGGAAGCCGCATCCTCCTCGCCGCCGCGGTGATCGCGGCCGCCACCGCCATGTCCGCGCGTGCGGGAAGCGATGTGCTGCTCGTTCCCGACTCCGGCGCGGACCGGATCTGGGCCCTGAGCCCTTTCGATGGCAGCATCCTCGATACGGACTTCGTGCCGGCCGACGGGATCATGCAGCAGCCGATCCAGGCGATTCCCTCCGGACGGGGCACCATCCTCGTCACCGACGAGCTCGCGAAGGCGGTGTTCGAGTACTCGGGCACGGGGCGGTACCTCCGCACCATCGCGGACAACCTCGAGAACTGCTACGCGATCTGCATGAAGGATGGATTCGCGTTCGTGACCTCCGGCTTCAGCACCGGCGGCGTGGGCGGCAAGATCTACCGCTGCTCGCTCGATGGCGCACCTCCGCAGGTCTTCAGCGACTGGACCGGAATCGGCGATCCGCGCGGCATCCAGCCCTACGGCGATGGGTTCCTCGTGGGGAACTCCCTCGATGACGATCTCGAGATCGTTGCGGCGGACGGCACCGTCGCGGCAACGCCCTTCTTCGATTCCGACGGCGTCAGCAGCTTCGACTTCCCGCAGCAACTCACCGACATCGGGAACGGGAACTGGATGCTGACCGGATTCTCACGCCCGAGCGGGGTCTACTTCTTCGATGCCGATGCGATCAACTACGCCTCGTACATCGCCGAACTCGTGACGATCCCGCGCGGATCGTTCCTTCTCGACAACGGCGACCTCCTCTACACGGGAGGCACGCGCATCGAGCGGCTCGACCTCAAGACCTACGAGAACACGACGATCTTCAACGCGTCGGGGCCGAGCTTCCGCTGGATCAACCGGTTCACTCCCCCGCCGCCTTGCGCGGGCGACATCGACGGCGATGGCGCGGTGGCGGCGAGTGATCTCGCGAGCCTGCTGGGCGCGTGGGGAACGGCGGATACGGCCGCGGATCTCGACGGCGACGGCACCGTCACCGCGGCGGATCTCGCCGCGCTTCTCGCCGCCTGGGGCCCCTGCAACTGACCACGGCTCGATCGCGTCAACCGATGCCGCGACCAATCGAAAACCCCGCCGATGCGCGCATCGGCGGGGTTCTCCGTTTGCTGAGATCGAATCCGGGATTCAGCGGCGACGGCGACCGGCGAGACCGGCGAGGCCGAGGAGCGCGATGGCGCCCGGCGCCGGGATCGGACCCGAGCCGATGGTGACATTGTCGAGACGGTTCGAACCCGTCGCGGCGCCCGCGACGAGCGAACGGAACCGGAAGATGACCTCACTCTGGTTGTCGGCCGCGGAGACGGCGACGGTGGTCGTGTAGATCGGGTTGTACGCACCCGAGGCCGACCAGGTGCCGGGAGCGCCGCCGCCGCCCGACTGGAGCACGGTGTACTCGGCGAGGATCGTCGACCAGTTCGCGCCACCATCGACGCTCATGACGAGTTCGAACGACGCAGGCCCGGTCGAGCTGCGCGCCTGGTCCCACGACAGGTAGATGTCGTTGAAGCCGAGCGTCGAGCAGCGCGCCTCGTAGTAGTCGCCGATCGACCAGTTGTTGCTCGAGAACGAATACTGCGAACCGTTGCCGGCGGGCGAGGTGTAGGTCGCCGCGGCCAGCGCGTGGTAGGAGCTGAGCTCGGATCCGGTGGTCAGCACGCCTAGATCACCCGCACCGACGGTGTAGGTGTTGCCGGTGGGAACATTGCCCGCTCCGGTCGGGAAGGCGGTGGTGATCGTCCATCCGCACACGACTTCGGCAGACGCGGACGAAGCGACCGCGATCGCGGCCACGACGGCACACTTCTTCATGGACACGCTCATCAGGGACATCGGGGACTCCGCGGCTCTTGCCGCACTGGGTTCGACCGGCGTGATACGAAGCCGGCGAGGGACAGGGAACGACACGCGATACACGCGGCGAACCGTGCGCGACAACCGCAGAGGGTCGTGCGTAGCGGATCGAGACCGCGCCCCTGTTCCTGAATCCTCCGAAGCAGCCATGATAGAGGCAAACGCAACGGTTGAGAAGACCGCGCCGGAAGGCGGATCCGACCTAGCCTGAAACCTCCTCGCCGCGGTTGCCAACAGCGCCCGCCATGTCGGACTACCAGTACATCGATCCACGCGGAAGACGAAGCGGCCCCTACTCCGAGACCGAGGTGAAGTTCCTTGCGGAGCGGGGTTTACTCGAGCCGGAGGGACGGATCGAGATGGCGGGACTGGCCTCGTGGAAGGTGGCCGAGGTCCCCTGGCTCGGGGGTGGAGCGGTGGCCGCTTCCGCGGCCGAGGAGTCGGGGGGCGATGCGGATTCGGTCCGAGCCTCCGCGGGTCGGACGCGAACCGCTCCCCCACCCGCGCCTGACCACGCCCCGCCACCCGTCCCGCTCGTCGAATCCTCCGCGACGACCGCGACGGCGAGCGCTGCATCCGACCCACGCGAGCATCCGCCGACCGATGCACCGCGCACGACGACCGGCAGCCATGCGACGCCCCGCACCGCGACCGTTCACGAACCGGTCGCCGCGTGCTCCCGCGCCGTCTATGTCGTGCTCGCCCTTGTGCCGCCGTTCCTCGGGCTCTTCGGCATCCACCATCTCGTCGCGGGGCAGTTCACGCGCGGAATCGTGATGCTCGTTCTCTCGGTGTTCACATTCGGCGGAGCGTGCATGCTGCTCGCGCCGCCGTGCGCATGCATCGGCGTACCCGTCTGGATCGTGCTCTTCATCCTCAGCGTGATCGATGCGGTGAACACCACCGCCGACGCCCGTGGCGTGCCGTTCAGCTGATCGAGCCGGCGTGCGTCACACGATGGTGAGCAGCGTCTGCAGGGTCTCGTCGATCGTCGCGATGTAGCGCGCGGCGGCCTGGAACTGCCGCTGGTACGAGAGCATGTTGATCGACTCCTCGTCGAGCGATACGCCGCTCGTCGCCTGCAGCTGCGCATCGATGCTCTCGCGGACGAGCGTCGCGCTCTCGGCGCGCGTGTTGGCGGCCTGCGTGCGGACGGCGAGATCGGTCGTCGCGCTCTGCCAGAATCCCCGGAGGCTGCGGCCACCGAGCGAGTCGATGCCGAGATCCTCGAGTCCGGCGATCGCGAGCGCCGCACCGTTCGAGCCCTGGATGTGGCCCTGACCGGCCGCGAGCAGACGGGGATCGTCGACGAGCGCCTCGTTGATGGCGATGTCCGTCGCATCGGATCCTGCGAAGAACGAGTTGATTCCGAGCGCTGCGAGAACGCCCGAGGAATCGTCGCTGAAGCTCACTTCGTAGCCGGAGGCCGCATCGATGCGGAGCGCGCCGTCGGGCGTGACGGAAGCCGAGCCGGTTCCGCCGGGGAAGGACGCGGCGATCGTCGCGGCGAGCTGGTCAAGCGATGTCACCGACGGGTCGACCGGGATGAGCACCGTGGTGCGCTCGCCCGTCGACTGGTTCGTGACATGAAGTTCGAACGAGCCGTTCCGGATCGCGAAGGGAATGCCCGCGGCATCGGCGGCGAGATTCGCGGTGCGATCGAGCACGGGGTTCAGTCCGGTGACGCTCGAATAGCCGCGGAGGCCCTGCCCCTGCGAGTGGATGCGGTTCACCTGGAACGCGAGTTCGCGGGCCAGCGTGTCGAGGTCCGCGATCGCCGGATCGACGGTATCACCGCGCTGGCGGAAGAGCGCCCCGACCTGACCGCCCTCGGGAAGCAGCGTCGTGCCGTCGGCCTCGACGCGGAGGGAGACGGTCGTTCCGCTTCCACTCGACTCCGTGCGGAGGATGATGCCGCGCGATTCACCGGCGAGTACGACGGGCACCGACCCGACGAGGACATCGAGCGCGCCGTTCGGCTGCTCCACGGTGCTCACGGGGATGTACTGCGAGATCTCGTCGACGAGCATGTCGCGGCGGTCGCGCAGCGAATTCGCGTCTCCGCCGGCGCCGCCCTGCTCGGTCTCGACGATCTGGCGGTTGACCTCGGCCACCTGATCAAGCAGGCCGTCGACGGTGCGGATCGTCGCGCCGAGGGCGCGGTCGATCTCGGTGCGCACATTCACATGCTCGGCGCGGAGTTCGCGGATCGCGGTGGCGAGCCCGCTTCCCTGCTGGATGACGACCGTGCGGACGGCCTCGTCGGTCGGGTTGTTCGCGAGTTCGCTGAAGCTGTTGAAGAACGCGCTCAGACGGCTCGAGAGATCCTGCTCGCTGAGCTCGTTGCGGATCGTCTCGATCGCATTCAGGAAGCGCTGGTCGATCTCGGCCGCGTTCTGGTCGCTGATCGCGTTGCGTGCGCGGCCCTGGAGCGCGACATCGACCGTGCGCTGGACGCGCGCGAGCATGACGCCGGTACCGATGAACCCGCCGCGTCCGATGAACTCGGGCCGGCTCGGTGAAAGCCGCGCGACCTGCCGGTTGTAGCCGGGCGTCGCGGCGTTCGCCATGTTGTTGCCCGCGACCTGGATCGCGGCCTGGCTGGCGAGGATGGCCGACTGGCCGATCTGGAGTGCGCCGTTGATGCTCATGGTGCGTGCTCCCTACGACTTGATGTCGAGGCTCGACACGATGTTCGGGCCGATGGCGACGACGCCTGCGCGCGAATAGACCTTCGCATGCGCGAGCGCGGAGTGAACGGACTGGAGGATTCCCGCCATATGCGCGGAGAGTCGCTCGCTCGCCTGGCGGACGATGCTTCCCTCGCGCTGCACATGCTCGAGCACCGTGCGGAGCTCGCTGCGGAGGAGGTCGAGGCGCGCGCGCTCCGGCTCGCCGAGGCGCTCGGAGATCTCGCGGAGTCCGGGAGTTCCCTGCAGCCCGAGCCGCGCGGCGACCTGCATGGTCTCCGCGACGCGGTTGCGTTCGAGCTCGGACATCCGGAGCGCAAGCGTTCCCTCGGTGCGCTCGATGCGCGCGAGCGCCGCGAAGTCGGCCCGCCGTACGGCATCCCGCCGCGACTTGATCGCAGCGAGGATCTCGCGCTGCACGGCGAGCGCCGCCTCGAGGATCTCGAGGAGTCTCGTCGCCTGCGGACGGGAGGATGGGGACTGCGGCGTGCTCACGGCGTCGCTCCCTTCGCACCGGCCCGATGCGCGATCGAGCGCTCGAATCGGTCGGCGGTACGCTCGACGAGCTCGAAGTTCGATCCCTCGACGAGCCGGTCTGCGAGAATCGCGTCGAACATCGGGCGGAAGCGTCGCTCGGCGGTACCGGGGGCGAAGGGACCGGCCGCGAAACCACCCTCGCGCATCGATTCGAACACGGGCTTGACGAGCCCCTCGCCGACGAGCGTCTTGGCCGCCTCGTAGGCGAGCCCACGGGTGTCGCCGCTGCGCGCACGGGCCGCGAGCCGCGCATCGGGCGCGAGCAGACTCTGCGAAGGCGTCGAGCCGATCGAGCTCATGACTCCATCACCTGCGCCTTCAGCGCACCCTGGCGTTCGAGGGCCTTGATGATCGCGACCTGCGTCTCGAAGGGGACATCCACCTCGATGAGCGCGTCGAGGAGCGCACGCAGGCGCATCGACTGCCGCTGCGATTCACCGGTCGCGACGCCCGCCCACGCGACGGTGTCGCTGACGGGTTGGTCGCGCGAGGGTTCGATCGCCGGCGTGATCGTGGTGATGCGGAGGTTCGCGGCGGTCACGGCCGCTGGGCGGAACTCGACGCGTTCGTCGACGGTGATGACCTTGGCGGCACGGTCGATGACGACGCGCGCGGGAGTGCGGATGAGGTCGCTCGGAACCGAATAGGTGAGCAGCTGGGCGACGAACCGGTGCGGTTCATCGCGCTCCTCGGGAGGAATGCGCACGCGCACGGTCTGGGCGTCCTCGACCCGGGCCGCTCCGGAGTGGCCGGAGAGCGAGAGTTCGTCGTTGACGAGATCGGCGATGCTCGATGCCGTCGGGTAGCCGGCGTACTGGGGCAGCAGGACGAGCGCGATCGAGTCGTCCTCGAACGGGTCCATGATGATGTCCTGCACCATGCGTGCGCCGCCGCGGATGCGGGCCTTCGTCGGAGTCGACGGATCGACCTCGAGTTCGCCCTCGGCCACCGCGAAGGGAGTCCAGTCGGCGGGGTCGGCGGGCTGCACGGGGGTCTTGAGGAAGCTCGTGACGAGCTGCCCTCCCGCGAGGCTCGTCGCGGTGCCGTAGGTGCCGATGGTGACATCGAGACGGTCATCGGTGCGGGCGCCGGTGCGGGGAATCTCGACGGTGACGAGGACGAGCGCGATCGAGCGCGTCTTGCCCGCGCTGCGAAGGTCCATCGAGATGTTGCCGAGGTTCTTGAGGAGCTGCGCGTAGGGCTGCGCGGAGATCGTCGAGTCCTTCATGCTGTCGCCGGTCCCGTCGAGACCGTAGACGAGGCCGAGGCCGACCAGACGGTCGCCCTCGAGGCCACGGAGGCGGACATACTCCTGGAGCTCTCCAGCGGCGGCCGGCGCGTTCCACGCGGGTGCGAACAGGGCGAGCAGGATCGCCACGGACGCAGAAAGTGCGCCCGTCAGGCCCCGCGGACCGCCCGGTCGGCCGGAAATGATGGCAAGGAATGCGCGAAGCGAGCCAAGTGCGCGTGTCATGGGGTGGACCTCCTGTCCTGACGGGATGAAGGGGCAACTGCCGTGCCAGCGTGGGTGGCTCGCCCGGCGGCGGCGGGCGCGAAGCGCGCGGTTCAAGCGCGAGGTTGAAGCCTGAGGTCGAAGCCTGAGCCGCGCGCGTTCGACGGGTCGGTCGAGTTTGCGGCCCACCGAGTTCCGTGCGCCGATATCGCCCCCATGTCGACCGACTCCCGACCCACCTGGCTGCCCGCCGTCGTCCTACTCCTCTCCCTCGCCGCCGCGGCCTTCGTGTTCGCGGGCATGACGGGCGAGCAGAACGGCAACGCGATCGCGGGTGTGGCGGCCGTCGGCATGCGCTCGGGCGTACTCGCTGTCCTCTGGTGGATGGCGGCTGCGGGACTCGGTCTGGCACTGACACGCTTCGCGCTGCCGCCCACGGTGCGTGCGATCACCGGCGTCGCCGCGGGCGGAAGCGCCAGCGACGCGCGGACCTCGATCGACGACTTCGCGATCGCACTCGGTCTCGGGGCGGCGCTGCTGCTCGCGCTCGATGCGTGGCTCGGTTCGCTCGGACTCCTCGTCACCGCACGCGGCGCGCTCTCGTGGGGACTCGTACTCGCGGGCATGGGCGCGGGCGTGTTCATCCTCCGCGATGCGCCGCTTGCGCTCGCGCGTCCCGGCGAGGGCGCGGCGGACGCGAACGCCTCGCTCATCGGATGGCTCGCGATCGGCGTGGCCGCGGCCATCCTCCTCGTCGCCGCATCGGTCGCGCCGGGCTGGCTCTGGTCGAGCGAGTTCAAGGGCTTCGATGCGCTCAGCTACCACCTCGAACTCCCGAAGGAGTGGCTGCTGACGGGCGGCCGCGTGTCGCCGGTCGACGGTGTCGTCTACTCGGCGCTCCCGAGCTTCGTCGAGAGCGCCTTCCTGCACCTGATGGTGATGCGCGGCGAACCGATCGACGGCGCGTACGCGTGCCAGTGGTGGTCGGCGATCGCAACGCTCGCGACGGCACTCGTCGCCGCGCGGATCGCGGCACGCACGATCGGTGCGACCGCCGCGATGCCTTGCGCGATCGTGTTCCTCGCGACGCCGTGGACGACGGTCGTCGGCTCGCTCGCGTACAACGACATGCTGCCGTGTCTCGGCCTCGCGACGGGCTGGCTGCTGCTCCTGCGTGCGCTCGAGGAGGACGGCGCGCGGCTCGACTGGCGAAGCGCCGCAGCGCTTGCCCTCGTCGCGGCCGCGGCGTTCGGAGCGAAGCCGAGCGCGTTGATCCTCGCGGCGCTTCCGCTGCTGACTCTGACGATCATCCACGCGGGTCCGCGGGCGCTTCGGCTTGCCCCGGTGGTCCTCGGCGTCGCGCTCGTCGTGCTCGCACCGTGGCTCGTGCGCAACCAGCTTGCCTACGGAAGTCCGTTCTTCCCGTTTCTCTCGGGGGTCTTCGGCAGCGGACCGTGGAGCGAGGACCAGCTCGCGGTCTTCCTTGCCGGACATGGACCGACGGGCGGCATCGGCGAGCGGCTCGGGCTGGT
>JBEAQW010000120.1:0-7784 GCA_041163725.1 Planctomycetota bacterium | reverse complement strand
CGCCGCGCGCGCGATCGCATTCGCCATCGCAGCCGTGCCGTTGACCCGGCTTTCAAGGATCGCTCGCTTGCGTGCTTCGGTCCAACGCCCATCGGCGATCGGTTCGCCCGCGAGATGCACGACGGCATCGAGGCCGTCGACTGCATCCGGGGCGACTCCCGACCTCGGATCGGATGGGTTCCAACTGCGCTCGTGCGGTCCTACTGCAACGCCACGCACGAAGCGCACCACTTCGTGCCCACCCGTCGAGAGGAACGCGCAGAGTTGCCGACCCACGAGACCGTTTGCGCCCGTGACGCCGATCTTCATCCGACCGTGCCCGAATCGCGCCGCGAGTTCCGCGTGGCGCCGCAGGTCCTCGCGCGTGCGCGCGTGTCGGAACTCGAACTGCCTCGCGATCTCGCGGTCCATCAGTCTTCCCGCGAGCAGGTTGCCGATCGCACCGAGCGGCGGCCTGAACCGGATCGAATCCTCGATCATCGCCCGCCCCTCGGGATCGGGGAGGAACCGATGCACATGACGCCACGACCCGAACGGGCCACGCACCTGGAAGTCGGTGAACTCGCGGGGAGGCAGGACCCCCTCGTGCTCGGCGATCAGTCGCACGGACACCGGCCCCTTGTGGATATCGATCTCCGCGCGAGCACCATCGACGAGCGGAGTCGCCTCGCGCACGACGCGAATCCGCTCCCACGGAGGAATCAGACGGATGATCGCACCTTCACGGAAGTGCCATGCGCCGAGCTCATCGTCTTCGACATCCACGCGCGATGCCCGATGGAACACCCTCTCGCCGCTCATCGCGAACCACCTCCGCGCGTCTGGAACAGCCCCTGATCCCGACTGCCCAGCGGCTGCCCATGGATCAGCACATCTCGCACGCGAACGAATCGCGCCGAGTCCGCTTCGCGCCGAGATCCCTCGCGTCCACGCATGCTTGCGAGCACCAGTTTCATGCGCGGATTGTCGCACAACGCGCGCTCGTTGCGGGCGAGGAACGCCCAGTAGAGTTCGCCGATTGGACAGTCCTTCCCAGGGGTGAAGGCGCAGGACGAGCACGAATCCCCCATCTTCTCGATGTACGCCGACCCACTCACGTACGGCTTCGTCGTCATCCCCGCGTAGCCGTAGGTCGACATGCCCAGCACATTCGGCTCGACCACCCAATCCCACGAGTCGATGTAGGCGGCCCAGAACCAGTCGCAGAGTTCGCGAGGCGAGACCGCGAGCAGCGTCGCGATGTTGGACAGCACCATCAGCCGCGTGATGTGGTGGCTCCATCCCTCTTCCCAGACATCGCCGACCACATGATCGAGACAGGCAAGCCCGCTCGGGGCTCCCCACCATGCGGCCGGGACGGGTAGGTCCGCGCCGAGGCGGTTCGGCCGCGCACCGCCATCGACACCCGGCGGCGGCTCATGCCGCGGCTTCCACGGCGCGCCGGCCCAGCGCGAGTAGCCTCCGTCGCCCGGTCTCGCGAGCGGCCGTCCGCTCTCGGAGCCCAGCACCTCGGGAACAGAGCGGAATCCATCCGTCGCCCGATGGACGCGGTACACGAACTCGCGCCACCCGAGGATCTGGCGGATGAAGCCCTCCTTGCTCTGCAGCGGGAGATCGAGCGATGCAACCTCCTCGATCACGCGCGAGGGAAGCAACCGATGCAGGTTCATCAGTGGCGAAAGCCGCGTGTGGAAGATCCCCCGGCTGCGACGGCTCATCGCATCCTCGTAGGGACCGAAGTTCGTCAGGCACTGGCGCTTCGCCCATTGCCACATGCGGTCGATCTCCGCGCGACTCATGGGTATCGTCGAGACATCGAGCGTTCCGGGATGCGATGCGAATCGCGTTTCGATCTCCGAGACGACCTCCTCGCGCAGGAGCGACGCGGGAAAGGTCGGCGGCGTCGGTGCCGCCGGCGTTCCGTCCCATCGCTTCCGGTTCTCCGCATCGAAACTGAACTTCCCTCCGACGGGCTTCCCACGCTCCATCAGGATGCCGGTACGGCGCCGCACCGCCTGGTAGAAGCGGTCCATGCGCCAGCCTTCCGCGGTGCGCGCGTGCTCGAGGTCCGCGTCATTCGTCATGAAGCCCGCGTGCGGTGCGAGTTGCAGGAGTCCGGCCTGGACGAGTGGCGCCAGCTCGGCGCGGGTCTCGCGCTCGGCCGGCTCCATCGCAAGGAGCGGCTCGTGGGATCCGCACCGCTCGATGGCCCGCGTGAGCAGCTCGACCATCGGCAGGTCGCCGCGCAGCACCCTGACCTCGAACCCCTTCTCGGCGGCTTCGATCGCAAAGGCCCGTTGAGACAGCAGGATCCACGCCAGCCGCTGCCGGTGGTAGGGCCTTCGAGAGAGCCACTCCCCGCTCTCCACCAGCCAGACTTCCGTCGAACATGGATCCGCAGCCGCCACCGGACCGATCTCGAGCGACAGCTGGTCGGGCAGGACCAGCACGCGGGTTGTGGCGGCGGAGCGGCCGGAGCGACTTGCCGCCGGACGACGGGCGTCCAGCTCCGATGCGAGCGCGGAAGGCACGGGGAGCTCGGGTTTGAACCGTCCTGGCACGGCGCCGCGTTCGCGGGATGATCCGATCGGGATGCGCGCAATTACCACGGGGCGGCGGAACCCTTCGCGCCGCCACCGTTAGACACGCCTTCGGGGCGCCTCGAACGAGCCACGGCCCCAGCCCCGTTCGCGGCCGTCGGCGAACCTTCATCCGTAGAATCACGACCCCTTCAGCCGATGACCCACCCATGAGCCCCTCCGCCAAGAACACCGCCTCCTCGTCCGCGCTTCCCGCCAAGGCTCAGTTCGGGCTGTTCGCGCTCCATGTGCTGACCGCGCTGTGGATTGGATACGGAGCGGTCGTGAAGGCGGTCGAGTTCAACCCGCTCCTGCTGCCGCCGCCGATCCTGGCGCTTCTCCGCGCGATCGTCGGCTCGGTCTCCGCCGACCCGGCTTTGATCTTCGAGTGGTCGCTGCGCGCGATCATCGGCGCGGAGGTGGCGATCGCGCTCGGACTTCTTCTGACGAAGCATGCCCGTGCGATCGCCCTCGTGACGCTCTCGCTCTTCTGCGTCATCCTGATCACCGCGATGGTGCAGGCGGGTTTGAAGGACGGACTCAAGGAAGCGCTCGCCGGAAGCTGCGGCTGCTTCGGAGAGGCCGGACTTCCTGCAAGCGTCATGCTGCTCATCGATGGGCTCCTGCTTCTCTCTGCGATCTTCCTCGTTCCAAAGGGTGCGGCCCGCGGAGTGGCCCCACTCTGGATTCCCGTCGTCGTCGGCGCCATTGCGATGGTGGCTGTTCCCAAGCCCGTCATCGAGACGACACCGGAGCAGACGGGCGAGACGATCGAGCGCCCGATGATCGAGGGGGCATGGCCCGAGGCGCCGGCACGCTACGAAGTCACCTACTTCCCCAAGTGGGCCGAGTGGATCGGAAAGCCCTTCCGTTCGCAGAAGATCGCGCTCGCGATCGAGCGCCCGGTTCCGGATGACTTCGAGCGGGGTGATTGGCTCGTCGTCTTCTCGCGGGCCGACTGCGACCACTGCCAGGAGCTCTACCTGACGCACTTCGCGGAGCCTCGCAAGGAACGCGTTCTGAAGATCACCGTCCCGGACACCACGGGGCGCGCGCTTCCGATGCCGTGCAACGGCTGCGTCAGCGCGACGCTCTACGCACCGAAGGCGGGCTCGGGTGGCAAGATCCCCAACTACATGCTGACGACCCCGATCGTCGTACGGCTGAAGGACGGCATCGTGACCGACGTCTGCGCGGATGTGGACGAGACGGACGACCTCGCGCGCGTACTCGGTTCGGCGAGCGCCGCCGCCGGCACCCCGCCGACACCCGCGAATGCAACGGATCCCGAGGCTTCCTCGGAGACGACGACGGGCTCCACGAACGAGACGGCCGCCACCCCTTCGAAGCCTGTGACCCCACCAGCCCAGGCGCGTTGGCCTGGTCCGCCGGCGCAGCTCGAGCCGTTCTACATCGCCGACTTCTCCGAGAGCGACGGCAAGCCTCTCGCCTCCAATCCGTTCGCCCGTCTCATCGCCGGGAGGATTCCCGCGGACTTCCTCTCGGGCCGCTGGATCGTGATCTTCTACCGTGAGGATTGCGACCACTGCCATGAGATCCTGATGACCTACTTCACCGGACAACTGCCCGTCCGGACGCTCGCGGTCGCGATTCCCGACACGGATCCGGCGGGCGCACTCGACAACCCGTGCGACCAGTGCGTGAAGATGTCGCTGGTGAAGGGCCCCAACTATGTCATCGGGACGCCCGTGCTCGTCGCGATCGTGGATGGCGTCGTCGAGTGCGTCGTCGAGAACGCGGAGGACATCCCCGCGCTCGAGTCCTGCCTGAAGTTCGGTGGTAACTGACATGCGCCTGCATTTGAAGCAGCGACTTGCTTCCCTTCCCGCCGCCGCACTGCTCGCGGGCTGTGCGTACTACCAGCTTCGCCACGGACCGGAGTCGACGCCCGCGCCTCTGCGCGCGATCCTTGCAGCGTTCTTCGGGCACGACGACGAAGTGGCCGCCCGACTCGTCGTCGGTGCGGAGCTCGCATTTGCGGCGGTCCTTCTCGTGGTGCCGACGCGGGTCATGACCGTCAGCGCGACCGTTGCCGCCGGCTTCGCCGCGCTCGCATGCGTTTCGGCCGGCCTACAGGACGGGCTTCGGGCGATGCTGCCCGCCATCTTGATTCTCGTCTTCGCCGTGGTCGCGACGGCGCTGGCCGTGCGGCTCGGTCGGAATGAGGAGCCGTCGCAAGGAGCGAATCGCAGAGGCGTCTCGTCGGCGTGGACGGCGCTCGCCGCGATCGCCGTCGCGACGACGGCCGGACGCATGGCGTCGGGAATGCAGTTCGCCCCGCCGCCCGAGGACCCGTCGACCAAGTCCCGAGTCCCAGCCATCGACCTCGATATGAAGCCCTACCAGGGCTCGCCGCTGGCGGAATCCCCCATAGGCTCGTATCTGCCCCAGGTCGTCGCGCGGATCGGAACCGAGTCGGCGTTCATCGTCTTCTACAACCCCCACTGCGATGCGTGCCACACGCTCTTCGAGACGAACTTCGCGGCGCCGCGCAGCGAGCTCGTCTTCGCAATCGAGATTCCCCCGCCGCCGGGCGCCGTCATCGCCGCACATGGCGAACTCGGGCCGATCGAGTGCCCGACCTGCGAGTTCGACATGCTTGCGCCAGGCACGCTCTGGCTTGTCGCGCCACCGATGACCGTGAAGGTCGAGCGAGGCATCATCACCTGCGTTGCAGACCGGTTCGGCGGCGACTGCCTTCAGGCTGAGTAGTGCGCTCGAGTAGTCAACCTTGACTTCGCCTCGGCGGCGACAGGCGTGCGCCATTCCGATCGATCACCAGTTCGAACCCCTCGCTGCACGGAAAGCGGTGCGGTGTCCGATCGCGACTGCGGAGGAGCCCGAGCATCGTGTCGAGATTCGCCCGACCTGCGGCGGAACCACTCCCTGCATGAATGCGACGCAGGACCTCCCGCTGCACAGCGACGGGAAGCTGCTCCAACGCGTCGCGTCCGATCGAATCACCCGTCGCTTCGAGTGCCTCGCGCGCCATGGCGTCGCGATGGGCGAGGAGCTCCACGGCTTCCGCGAGGTACTCGCCCGCGGAGACCGCGAGATCCGAAACAAGGCGCGAGAGCCCGGGTGTACCACGAAGCGAACCTCGCGCACGCAGCTGGTTCGACGGATCCTCGGACCACTCGACGCCGGCGCCCACGAGGAATGCACGCAGTTCCTCCCGGCGGCACTCGAGCAAGGGCCTGCAAACCGCATAGGCGCGTCCGGACTCCGCGATGAAGTCCCGTCGCGCGACGAGGTTGGCGGCCGCGTCAAGCCCCGCACCGCGCGAGAGCGCAAGCAGCAGACCCTCGGCGCGATCCTCGGCCTGATGGGCGAGGAGCAGCGCGCTGCTACCGCTCTCCGAGAGCACCGACTCGAACGCGCGCCGCCGGGCGACGCGCGCCGCGGCGAGCACATTGCCGCCCCCCACTTCGCCCCGGACGATCCTCGCCCGGCGGATCCCGATGGCTTCAGCGAGTGCGCACGCGCGCTCGGCCTCGCTCCTGTTCTCGAGTCGTAGACCATGGTCGATCGAGACCACCACGATCGAGTCGAGCGAACGATCCGTGCGCGCGCGGATCGCCGCCACGAGGATCATCATCGCGAGGGAGTCGCTTCCGCCGCTCACACCGAGCACGAGGGATTCGTTCGCCGCGGGTTCCGTGCCCGACGCAGCGAGCCCCGCCGCGACTCTCGCCGCAAGCGGATGTCGCGATGCATGGAGCAGCATCGGGGCCCGTCGGACGGGCGCACCCGTCGGCGACATCACGGCCTCGTGCCCACGGGGAGAGGGCGTGGTCGTTCGGGCGATTCGCGCAATCGAGCGGGTGCTTCGATCTCAAGCGTCGCCCGAAGGTGCTGCGGCGCCGGCATGTCGTACTGGAAGCGGATGCGTCCGAGGCGCTCGAACATGTCGGACACCGACGCAAGCCCGCGTGCGAGACGCCCCTGCCCGTTGGGATCGACCAGTGGTTCCCACGCCCGGATGAGCGCCGCCGCACGGGGACCATCGCAGAAGCCAATGCCGGACGCGCGTGGACGCTCCTCCTCGCCACAGGAAGAAGCGCCGAGGCGCTCCGAAACGGCCACGAGCCACAGCGGGTCGCTCGAATAGACCTGCCAACCTCCGCACGGAGTACTGACGGTACGCCAGCAGAGCGTGCTCTCGCCCATCTTGAAGGGCTGGCCGAGATAGCGGTCGAGGAACGCTCCTAGCAGCCGGAATCGCCGGGCTTCGAGCTGGAGCGGCAGCGCCGGCACCGCTGCAGGCTGATCCGATGCGGTGCGATCCTCGAGCGAGCGCGCGATGCCGCAGCATACGCCGCGCATGAGGTGATCCTGGTCGCCCACCGCCTGATCCGGATCCTCGACGCGCCAGGCACAGGCGATCGCCGGCATGGGGCGCGTCTCGCTTCGACCTACGATCAGGACGCGTTCGCCGGAGAGATTCGCCCGCATCGCAGGCGGCGGACGCAGCTCCGGTACAAGCGAGAGCCAGAACCCGTCGGCGCGCGTTGGCACGCCGTCCGCCGGATTCGCAAGGAACAGTACGGCGCGATCCTCGAACGCTCGTGCGAGTTGTCGGTCGAGCGACTCCGTACCGTACGCGAGCCCGAGCGGAGGCGCGTCGTATCCGCCGCTGACCTCGACACGGAAGCCGCGCTTCTCGCCTCGAATCGCGAGCGTCGTGCCTCCCCCGGTCGGTGCGCCGTGGCGTACGAACATGCGGAGGGGTGCATCGCTCGCGAGAAGCGTCTGCATCAGGGGTTCCCCAAGAAGGGAGATCGTGGCGTCCTCGACGGGTACGCGGGCCGCGGCCGCGTCGATCCGCGCGAATCCAGGCTCCCCAAGCGGCGCCACGAGGAGCCAGCCGCCGACGCGTCGCATCGCGAGGTGCTCCGTGGGACTCTCGAACCTTCCCGGAACGATCATGCGTGCCCGCACCATCTTCAGGAGGTGTTCGCAGCTGCGGTCGTCGCTCTCGAAACCGATCAGCCAGCCCGCATCCGCGTCGGAGTCGGCCATCCAGAAGGCGATGCGTCCACTGAAGAGATCCCGCGCAACCCTCTCGCCCGGCGCATTCGCGCGCTTGGCAAGAAGCCCGAAAGTCGCCATCGCCTCATCGCCGGCGAACGACTCGAGGATCGGCCGCATCAGTTCACCACGATCGCCTTCGAGGAGTTCGGA
>JBEAQW010000119.1:0-9279 GCA_041163725.1 Planctomycetota bacterium | reverse complement strand
GCTACGGCGCGGTCGCGGATGTGTTCTGGCTGAACCAGTACGACACCGTGGTGGGCGGCGAGTGGATCGCCCGCATCAGCGTCGTGCTCGGCAATGTGTTCAGCGGCCAGCCGTACCGCGTCGGCATCTGGAGCGATCCGAACGGCGACCGCCAGCCCGACGACGCCCAGCTGATCGCCGAGGCTCCCGCCATCGCCGACAATGGCAACACCAACATCTTCAATGTCGTCGACATCGATCCCGTCTACATCGGGCCCGCGGGCACATCGTTCTTCGTCGGCGTGCTCTACCGCGACGAGTTCGGCAACCAGTTCCCGCTCGGGGTCGACAACTCGATCGCGTACCAGCGGACCTGGGTCGCCGTCGGCTCGACGGTCGACCCGAACAACCTCGGCGCGTCGTCGCTGTACGGCGTGCTCGCCGACTACAACGGCCTCGTGCGCGCATTCGGCTTCAACGGCGAGCTTCCCAACGACTGCAATCGAAACGGCATCCCCGACGAGTGCGATATCGCGGACGGCACCGCGACCGATGCGAACAACAACGGTCGTCCGGACTGCTGCGAGAGCGCGCGCGGATGCTCGCCATGCGCCGCCGACCTCAACGGCGACGGGCTCGTGAACGCGCCCGATCTCACGCTGCTCCTCGGCTCATGGGGTACGCCCGACGCCGACCTCGACGGCGACGGGACGACGAGCGCGCCCGACCTCGCGGTGCTGCTCGACGCGTGGGGCGCATGTCCGTGACCGCGTTCCGCGCCGGCGGCGCGGTCAGTCGAGGTGGAACACTTCCTCGAGCGGCATCATCGAGGTGTCGGCCGCACTCCCGGCGAGCGACTCGAAGAACGGCGCCATCTCGCGCTGCCAGCGCGCGTTGACCTCCTCGTCCTGCATGCCTGCGACCGCCTTCGCGAAGTCCGGCGTCTCGCAGTATCCGACGAGCAGGCCGTCGTCGCGCAGGAAGAGCGAGTAGTTGCGCCATCCGTGCCGACGCAGCGCGTCGAGCATCTCGGGCCACACGCTGCGGTGGCGAACGCGGTACTCGTCGAGCCGGTCGGCCTTCACCTTGAGCAGGAAGCACACGCGCTTCATCGGTCACCTCACGAACGCGTCGGCGAGTCCGCCGTCGACATGGAGCACCTGACCCGTCGTGCGCGAGCTCTCGGGGCCCGCCAGGAAACGGATCGCCGCGGCCTGGTCGCGCGGCGTGATGACGGTCTTGAGCAGCGTGCGGTCGGCGTAGAAGCGGCCGAGGCACGCGATCAGCTCCGCGTCGCTCATCGACTCGTCGTGCGCGATCGCGTACTTCCGCAGGCTCGCGATCACGCGCGCGCGCGGGAACATCGTGCTGCCCTCGATCACCGTCGCCGGAGCCACCGCGTTCACGCGCACGAACGGCGCGAAGGTCACGGCGAGCGACCGCACGAGGTGGTTCGCCGCCGCCTTCGACGCGTCGTAGGCGCTCGAACCCTTCTTCGCGACGACCGCGTTCACGCTCGTCGTCACGACGGCCGAGCACGGCAGCCGCTGCGCGGACATCACCGCCGCCGCCTCCTCGACGAGGACGGCGGGCGCGAGCACATTCACCTGCATCGCGCGCATGAAGTCGGCATCGCCCGTCCGTCCGTCGGCGCCCGGCGTCGGGAAGAGGCCCGCGGTCACGACGAGTTCGTCGATGCCGCCGTACGCGAGCACGACATCCTCGAGCATGGCGCGCACGGCGCCGCGATCGGTCGCATCGCAGGAGAGCGAGATCGCGGGCCCGCACGACGAGATGCCGCTGCCCGCGACGCCGATGCCCGTGCCGACCGACTTCTCGAGATCCTTCGCGGCGCTCGCGGCGCTCGCCGCATCGAGGTCGACGCACGCCACGCATGCGTCGTCGGCGGTGAAGTGCGCGCCCGTCGCGCGCCCGATGCCGCTGCCTGCGCCGACGATCACGCTCACATGGCCCGCGAGCGGCTTCGGCTTCGGCATGCGCTGGAGCTTCGCCTCCTCGAGCCGCCAGTACTCGATGTCGAACGCCTCCTGGCGCGGCAGCGCGCGGTATCCGCCGATCGACTCGGCGCCCTTCATCACCTCGACCGCGCAGCGGTAGAACTCCGCCGTCGTCCGCGACTCGGACTTCGACGAGCCCCACGCGATCATGCCGATCCCGGGCACGAGGATCACCGTCGGCTCGGGCGCGCGCATCGCGGGACTGTCGGGGTGACGGCACGCCTCGTAGTACGCGGTGTAGTCCTTCACATACTGCGCGAGTCCAGCCTCGGTCCGCGCGCAGAGCGTCTCGAACGACTCCGTGGCCGGGTCGAAGTCGACGAAGAGCGGCTTGATCTTGGTGCGCAGGAAGTGGTCGGGACACGAGGTGCCGAGTTCCGCAAGCCGCGCCGCATCGTGGCTCGACACGAACTCGAGCATCGCGGCGTCGTGCTGCACGGTGCCGATCATGCGCCGCCGCGTCGACACCTTCCCGCGGAGGAAGGGCAGGAACCGCACGAGCAGCGCGCGGCGCACCTCGTCCGATGCATGCGCGATGCGCTGGCCGCCGAAGGTGTCCTTGCCGCGGTCGTGCGCGGCGAGGTACTCCGATGCGCGTGCGATCAGCGAGAGCGTGAGGTCGTAGCACTCGCGCGGATCGTCGGCCCAGTTGATGAGGCCGTGCTGGCCCATGATCGCGCCGACCGCGTTCGGGTGGTCGGCGCACAGCTTCTCGAGCGCGAGGCCGAGTTCGAAGCCGGGCCGCATCCACGGGAGCCACTCGAGTTCCGCGCCGAACACCTCGCGCATGACCTCCTCGCCGCGCACGCACGCGGCGATCGCGATGAGCGCGTTCGGATGGGTGTGGTCGACATGCGCCTTGGGCACGAACGCATGGAGCGGCGTGTCGATCGAGGTCGCGCGCGGATTCAGGTTCCAGGTGCAGTGGCGGTAGAGGTCGACCATGTCGTCCTCGGCCTGCGTCTTGATGCCCTTCGGCGTGCGCGCGGCGTAGACCGCCTTCAGCTGCTCGAGCTTCTCGAGCGAGAGCGAGGCGAAGAACTCGCGGCCCGCGGTGCGGAGGTCGCCGCCCGAGCCCTTCACCCAGAGCACCTGCTCGGCCTTGCCGGTGAGCGGATCACGCTCGATCAGCTTGCTCGAGGTGTTGCCACCGCCGGTGTTGGTGACGCGCTGGTCGTCGCCAAGCCGGTTCGAGCGGTAGACGAGCAGCCCGACGGGATCGAGCTTCGCGGCGTCGGCGTCGTTCCAGGTGCGGCGGACGAACGGCGAAGGTGCGGTGGTCGGCATGGGATGGACTCGGGTCGGATCGGTCGGACGGCGGCGTGCGGGAGGAAGCGGAAAGGTTAGCGCACGAGCCGCGCGGCGGCAGCCGCGATCCGCGCGCGCTGCGCGGCGTCGGGCAGGAACTCGCGCGCGGGGAACGCAGCGCGGACGAGCGCGCGGAGCGGCGCCGGATCGGTGATCGCCTCGAGCGACGCGTGCTGCATGAGGGCGTTGCCGATCGCCGTGCACTCCGCGGGCCCTGTCGCGACGGGAAGCCCCGAGCAGTCGGCGATCGACTGGTTCAGGAGCGCGTTCGCCCCGCCGCCACCGACGACGATGATGCGTTCGGCCGCATGCGCGGCGATGCGCCCGACATCGCGCGCGGCGGCCGCGGTCGCGAGCGCGACGCTGTCGAGCGCGCAGCGGACGAGTTCGGCGTCGGTCGACGGCACGGGCTCGCCGCGCTTCGCGCAGAGCGCCTGCATATGCATCGCCATGTCACCCGGCGCGAAGAGCGACGGATCGTTCGGATCGATCACGCTGCGGTACGGCTCCGCGCCACCTGCGAGCGCCGCGAGCTCGGTCCACGAGCGCTTGCGTCCGGCCGCCTCGAACGCGGCCTCGAGCTGCTGCACGAGCCACAGGCCCGCGACATTGCGGAGGAAGCGGACGGTGCCGAACGCACCGAGCTCGTTGGTGATGTTCGCCGCACGCGCGTCGTCGTCCGTGACGGCCTCGCGGAGCTCCGCCCCGACGAGCGACCAGGTCCCGCTCGAGACATAGAGGTCGCGCGCGGGATCGATCGGCGCCGCGAGCACCGCCGACGCGGTGTCGTGCGTGCCGACCGCGAGAACGGGCGTGTCGCGCGAAAGCCCCGTCTCGTCCACGACATCCTCGAGCAGTGTGCCGAGCGGTTCGCGCGCACCCGCATCGACGAGCGGAGGCAGGATGCGCTCGGGGACACCCGCCGCCCGCGCGAGCGCGAGATTCCACTCGCGCGTGCGCGCATCGAGCATCTGCGTCGAACTCGCGTTCGTGCGCTCGGCGACGACCGAGCCGCAGAGCCGCGCCGCGATGAAGTCCGGCAGCAGCAGCATCCGCTGCACGCGCTCGAACGGCTCCATCGGATCGCACGCGTCGGCCGCGAGCTGGTAGATCGTGTTGAACGGCTGGAAGGCGATTCCGGTCGCGCCGTAGATCGCCTCGTCGCCGAGTTCCGCGCGCAGCCGCGCGAACGGCTCCTGCGTACGCGCGTCGCGGTAGGCCGCGATCGGACGCACGAGCTCGCCCTCCTCGTCGACGAGCGCGTAGTCGACGGCCCAGCTGTCGACGCCGATCGAATCGACCGGCCCGTCGGCGGCCGCGGCGCGCAGCCCCTCGAGCACGCCCTCCCAGATCCGCTCGAACGGCCAGCACAGCGTGACGCTTCCCGCACGGCGCGCCGCGACCGGCGCGTTCGCGAACCGATGCAGCTCGCGAACCGCCAGCCCGCCGTCGCCGATGCGGACCTCCATGACGCGCCCGCTCGACGCGCCGAGATCGACCGCGATATGCCGTCGGGACGCGCTCATGCGTACGAACCCCCGCTCGCGGACTTGCGCGGCATCCGTGCGGCGGCGGCGCGCACGGCGTAGCCCGACGCGCGATGCGCCGCCAGCGGATCGGCGGGCAGCCCGCGCCCCTCTCGCCACGCGCCGAGCGCGGCGCGCACATCGGTCGCGAACGCCTGCTTCAGGCACTCCTCCGCGGCCACGATGTCGTTGCGTCCGCGCGCCGCGTCGAGTTCATCGAGATCGACGAGCAGCGCCTTCGCGAACATCTCCTGCGCCGTCATGACGGTCTGGACCATCGCCTCGACCTTCGGCTTGAGGTTGTGCGACTGGTCGACCATGAACTCGATGTCGAGGTCGGCGCCGCGCGCCCGCTCCGCCTCGCAGATCGCGAGGAAGATGCGGAACACGCGGTACGGATCGACCGAACCCATCGTGAGATCGTCGTCGGCATAGTGCCGGTCGTTGAAGTGGAACCCGCCGAGCATGCCCTCGTCGGCGAGGAACGCCACGATGTGCTCGATGTTCTGCCCCGGAAGGTGATGCCCCGTATCGACGAGCACGCGCGCGCGCGGCCCCGCCTTGCGCGCGAAGGAACACGCCATGCCCCAGTCGGCGATGTCGGTGTGGTAGAAGGCCGGCTCGAACGGCTTGTACTCGACGAGCATCCGCATCGAGTCGGGCATCGCCGCATGCACCTCGCGCAGCGCCTCCTCGAACCAGCGCTTGCGCCGCACGATGCTGCCCTGCCCCGGATAGTTCGTGCCATCGGCGAACCAGAGCACGAGCGTGTCCGACCCGACCGCCCGACCGACCTCGACCGACTCGAGCAGGTGCGCGATCGCGCGTCGGCGGACCGCCGCGTCCTCGTTCGCGACCGAGCCATGCTTGTAGCACTGATCCTGGAAGACATTCGGGTTGATCGAACCGATCCGCAGCCCGCGCGCCGCGGCGAGCCGCGCGAGTTCCGCACCGCCGCCCGCGGGCAGGTCCCACAGCACATGCATCGCGACGCTCGGACACGCCCCGGTGAGCCGGTGCACCTCGGCCGCATCGTCGAGCTTGTCCTCGATCGAGAGCGCCGCGGCGTCCTGCAGGAACTTCCCGAAGCGCGTGCCCGTGTCGGCGAAACCCCAGGAGGGGAGCTCGATCGCGAGGCGCGAAAGCCGGTCCAGGATCTTTCCAGAAAAGAGCTGCATTCTTCGGGCAGAGTACGACACTTCCATCGCGGCTGCTCCCCGTCGCGTGCACCGCTCCGCTACCATTCGAGGCGTGAAGTCGGCTGCCCGCGTGAAACAATCCGTCTCGACCCCGAGCGTCCGCGAGTCGCTCGCCCGCCTGCAGGCCGCGGTCCGCGACCTGATGGCGTCGGTCCCGAATGTGGCGGGCTCGCGACCGGTCGATGTGATGGCGGCGCTCGGCATCGACCTGAAGCTCGCGTGGAAGCTCGCGCGCATCGCGCAGACGGGCGACCCCTTCGCGATCGTCCGCCATCTTCCCGGCTCCGCGGGCTGGCGCATCGCGACCGAAGCAGCGAAGACCGCCGGCGCACCGCAGGCGACCGTCACGCGCGCGGGCATCGCCTTCGAGGAAGCCGTCTCGCTCGGAACCGCGTGGGCGGGCGACCGCAAGGCCTTCGACATCATGGCCGCCGGCCTCGCCGCGGGCAGTGACATGCGCATCGATGTCGAGCATCGGCGCCAGCTCTACCTCGGCGGCAGCTATGTCTGGGGCGTGCGCGCACGCGCCGCGGTGCGCGTCGACATCCTCGGCCCGAGCCAGAAGAAGCGCACCTTCGACTGCGCGACGATCCGCGGCTTCATCGACCTCGAGCGCATGCGCGCCGATACGGCGTGGCGGCTCGAGGCACCGTTCACGGTCGATGACCGCGGAACGAAGCCGGTTCGTGCGGCGATCGAGCCGCTGCAGGCTGGTCCCGCCTCCCGTGGTGGCGCCGCCGCCGGGCCGCACATCCTGCGGGATTTCTCGAGCAAGGACCTTCCCGAGCTCCGCCCGCTGCCAGGCACGAAGACTCCGCGTACGCTCGAGCTCGCGGACAGCGAGGTCGGCACCGAGGGACGCTTCACGATCTTCCACGGCTCGGTGCTGCGCGCGGTGCAGCCGGTCAAGACATCCCCGCGGCATCACGGCATCTTCCAGCTGTCGAAGCAGCGCACGCCGGTCGAGCGCACCGTGTTCGACCTCGCGGTACACCGCTCGCTCGTCAACGACGATCCCTCGGCGGAGGCGATCCTCTACAGCGACCTGAACAGCCGCCAGGAGACCTACCACCACTCCTCGCGCGACCGCATCCCCGCGGGCCTCGAGGTCGAGGCGCTCGGTTCGGGCCTGCGCCGCACGCGCCTCGCCGACTTCGACCGCTACGGCGACCTGCTCGGCATGGCCTTCGAGCGGCTCGGCTGGGAACCATCGGAGTTCCAGTTCTTCCGCGTGGACGCGCCGTACCCACCCGTCCCGTCCACGCTCGCGCTCGAGATGCCGCTGAAGGACTGATCGACGACGCATGCAGGACGAACGCGACCGCTACCGAGTCGTCGGACCCGTCGGTGCAACCGCGATCATCGTCGCCGCCATGGTGGGAAGCGGGATCTTCTCGCTCACGGGCCGATTCGGCGCGAAGGTCGGTAGCGAGGAGAACATCATCGCCGCGTGGATCATCGGAGGCGTGCTCGCGCTCGCGGGCGGTCTCTCGATGGCCGAACTCGGCGCGATGATCCCCTGCTCGGGCGGCAGCGTCGAGTTCGCGCGGCGCGCCTTCGGGCGCACGATCGGCTACCTCGTCGCGATGGTGACGATCCTGTCGGGGTACTTCCTGTCGATCGCCGTCGTCGCCCTGCTTCTCGCCGAGTACGCGAACAAACTGCTGCCGTCGCCGCAGAACCTGCACGAGATCGCGATCGTCGCCATCGTCGCCGCGTACCTCACGCAACTCCCCGGGCTGCGCGCGGGCTTCGCGTTCAACACCGCGCTCTCGATCCTGAAGATCGCCTTCTGCGCGGCCTTCGTCGTGCTCGGACTGCTGTGGCCGGTCGAGTCGCGGCTCGAGGCGCCGGTCGCGGCGGCCGCGGGCGACGCGGTGGCATCGCCCGGCCTCCTCTCGGGCGTCGTGGCGAGCGCCGTCCTCTCGGTGAGCTTCGCGTACCTCGGCTGGTCGACCGGCGCCGACATCGCCGGCGACATCAAGCGGCCTTCGCGCAATGTGCCGCTCGCGATCTGCGCCGCGATCGGACTCGTCTTCCTCCTGTACATCGGCGTCAACCTCGTCTACCTCCGCGTGATGGAGCCCGCCGCGATGGTCGAGCCCGATGGATCGCCCATGCAGGCGATCGGTGCGGTCACTGCGAAGCTGCTCTTCGGCGACGGCGTCGCGCGCGCGATGTCGGGCGTGATCGCACTGCTCTTCTTCTCGACGATCGTGTCGGGCACGATCACGGCGGCGCGCATCCTCGAGTCGATGGCGCTCGCGCGCGAGATCCCGGCATGGGTCGGCGTGCGCGAGCCCGGCGGCGTGCCGCGCCGCGCACTCGACCTCACGCTCCTCGCGAGCCTCGTCTCGCTCGCGGTCGGGAACCTCGACGACATCCTGGGACTGCTCACGGTGCTCGTGAACATCTTCTCGTCGCTCTCGGTCGCCGCGGTCATCGTGCTGCGCCGCACGATGCCCGATGCGCCGCGCCCGTTCCGCGTCCCGCTCTATCCCCTCACGCCGATCGTGTACCTCGCGCTCGCGGGCTGGAGCATCGTCGCGAGCGCCGTCGAGGGCGGCACGCGCGCGCTCGTTGCATCGATCGCCACGGTCGCGATCCTCGTCGCCACGCGCAGGCTGCTCACGGCGGGTTCGGAGCGCACCGCATGACCGGCCTCCGTACCCGTGCCGCGATATCCGTCGCCGCCCCCGCTCTCCTGCTCGCGCTCGGCTGCGCGGGCGCACGCAAGGACCCGCCGATGCCGAAGTTCGCCATCCTGATGTACGAGACCGACGACGCCTGGCACCGCAAGCCGCAGGAGGAGAAGGACGCGCTCATGCAGCGCTACATCGCATGGGTCAAGGGACTCCGCGCAAGCGGCGCCTTCCACGACGGTTCACCGGTCGGCCGCGGCGGCATCGTGCTCGCGCAGGCCGGGGACGGCCCGATCGTCTCGACGCCGCTCGATACGAACGCCCAGAGCCTCACGGGCTACTTCATCATCAAGGCGCGCGATCTCGCGCATGCGGAGGAACTCGCCCGCAGTTGCCCCGCGATCGGCCACGGCGAGACGGTGCATGTGCGGCCGGTCGGACACGACTGAGCGCGGCGGGGTAAATCACGCGTCGGGCAGCAGCCTGCCCTGTGTTTCCTTCGCCTGCGTTTCCTTCCCCTGCACTTCCCGCAGCACGACCTCCGCAGGCTCCACCTCGTCGGGTGCGAGCGCGAGTTCGCCGGCGAGTTCGGCCGTGTTCCGCGCAC
>JBEAQW010000118.1:0-7664 GCA_041163725.1 Planctomycetota bacterium | reverse complement strand
GCGCGACCGCCGTCCGCGATCCAGACCCGAGCGCGACCGGGCTCGATCGCGACCGCACCTATGTCGATGAACCGGCCCGGCGTCGCGCCCACCCCGCCGATGATCGAGATATGGATCGGAGGCGTGCGCCGCGCATCGAGAATCGCCACGCCCTGCGTCTCGACATCGACAAGCGCGAGCATGTCGTCACCGCAGGCGCTCTCCGCTCCGAAGTGACTGCTGATGAAGTCCGGCGAGGTTGCGGCTGGGTCGATCTCGTCTGGTACCGCCGTCAGCCGGAAGACCTGGATGCGGTCCTCGAAGGCCTCGGCGACGGCGAGCGTCGTGTTGTCGGCGGCGAGTGCGAGCGAGACGGGATAGTGGATCCGACCGTCGCCCTGACGCGGCACGAGCGCATGCATGCCGAAGAATCCGACGAACGCGCCGTCGGTCGTGAGCGACTGGATGCGATGGTTGAGTTCGTCGGCGATGAGGAGACACTTCGATCCACCCGTCTCGCGGACGATCACATCGCGCGGCGAGCGGAGCTGTCCCGGATTCGACCCGCGCTCGCCGAGGCGCGCGGGCGCCGCGGCCGACACGCCCGACGCACGGTCGACCATGTCGGCGTCGAAGCGCCAGATGCAGTCGGCCACGCGATCCGCGACGAAGACCGTTCCCTCCGAATCGACGGCGATGCCGAGCGGCTCGCGCAAGGCTCCCACGCCGAGGCGCGCGCGCTCGACGCCCTCCGGCGAGAGGATGACCACGGCGTGGGCGCGGCGATCGGATACGAGCAGTTCGCCTCGCCGCCACGCGACGCCGCTCGGCCCCTCGAGCACATCGGCTCCGATCGAACGGCGTGCGCCACCGCGCTCGACGAGGTGCACCGCGCCCGCCGCATCGGCGATCGCGACCGTTCCGCCCGGCGAGATCGCGAGATCGACCGCGCACCTCGCTTCGGTCGGAAGCGCCTCGACCTTCGGCGCCGCGCTCTGACCCGGGACGGCGATCGCGCGGACGATCTGGCGGTTGTCCGCGTCGCCCGCCTGCTCGGGCGCGCACGCGAGTATCGCGGCGCCATCGAAGGCCACCGCGCATGCTCCGCGCACTTCGGAAATCGTCACGAGCGGCTCGGCGCCGCGCGTGCACGCTTCGAGTGCATCCTGCGCGGCCGGAACGATTCCCGCGGGCGCGATCGCAAGAATCGTGGAAATCGTCGCAAAGCCTCGCGCATTCATGGCCCGAGTGTACCGATCCCTTGCGCGAAGTTGCTACCTTCCCGCGCCATGTCGTCGCACGCACACGGACATCACTCGAAGCCCGGGATCGCCGCGAGGCTGCCGGCCGCCATCGCCGTGCTCGGCAGCTGCGCGATCGCGGTGGCGCTCGTCTTCGCACCGCACGATGCGCAACCCGAGAAGATGACGCTTCCCGCCAACTGGTGGCTCGGCGTCATCCCGTTCGGCGCGCTCCTCGGCGCGATCGCGGTGTTCCCGCTGATCCCCGCGCTCGCGCACTGGTGGCACTCGAACCTCAACCGCTTCGTCGTGTCGCTCATCGCATCGGGCCTCGCGCTGGCGTACCTCGCGTCCGAGTTCGGCGGCAAGGGCGTGGGCAACGCGCTCCACCATGCGATTCCCGCCGAGTACGTCCCGTTCATGTCGCTGCTCTTCGCGCTCTATGTGATCGCGGGCGGGCTCCGCATCGAGACGCCGTTCGACGGTCACCCGAAGGAGAACGTGACCCTGCTGCTCGTCGGCGGCCTGATCGCGAGCTTCGTCGGCACCACGGGCGCGGCGATGGTCCTCATCCGCCCCCTGCTCGAGTCGATCCGGCGTCGCAAGTACCGCGCGCACTCGGTGGTCTTCTTCATCTTCATCGTGTGCAACTGCGGCGGCTGCCTTCTCCCGATCGGCGATCCGCCGCTCTTCATGGGCTACCTGCGCGGCGTGCCGTTCGGCTGGACGCTTGGACTCTGGAAGGAATGGCTGATCGTCAACGGGCTGCTGCTCGTCGCGTACGCGGCGATCGACTGGTACCTGCACAACAAGGAGCGCCGCGAGGTGCAGGCCGCGGACGACCACCGTCGCTTCCGGATCGAGGGCGTTGTCAACATCCCGCTGCTCATCCTCGCGATCGTGGCGGTCGCCGTGGTCGTGCCGGGAACCTCCCTGCCGGGAACCGACATCAAGGTGCCCGCGTTCGCGCGCGAGGGGCTCCTGCTCCTGCTCACGCTCGCGAGCTGGGTCCTGACTCCGAAGCGGATCCGCATGGTCAACCGCTTCGACTTCGTCGCCATCATCGAGGTGGCGGCGATCTTCATCGGCATCTTCATCTCGATGCAGATGCCGCTCGAGGTGCTCAAGGCGAAGGGCGGCGACCTCGGGATCGAGTCGCCGATCGCGTTCTACTGGATCACGGGACTTCTCTCGAGCTTCCTCGACAACGCCCCGACCTACGTGGTGTTCTTCGAGATCGCGAAGACGCTGCCGCATGCGCCCGACGAGACCTATGTGACGCTTGCGGACGGACTGATCCGCGAGGACCTCCTGGTCGCGACCTCGCTCGGCGCCGTGTTCATGGGCGCGAACACCTACATCGGCAACGGTCCGAACTTCATGGTGAAGGCGATCGCGGAGAGCGAAGGCGTGGTGATGCCGAGCTTCTTCGGCTACATGGCGTGGTCGGCGGGCATCCTGATCCCGCTGCTCGCGCTCGCCGAGATCTTCTTTCCCTGAACCGAATTCCCTGAACCGAGTGTTCGCCCATGCTGACGCCGGGGAAGAACGCGCCCGAGGCGGCGGTTCTGGGGGGTTCCCACGGGCGGATCCTACGGGCGGTTCCCATAGGTCGCCGCTACGGGAACACCGTCACTCGCCTGGAATCACGATCGACGCGATCGAGCCTTCCCACGGGCTCGACGCGCTCGCGTGCAGCTTCTTCCCGATACGGCCGCTGCGCACGCCGTGGTAGCCGCTCTCGAGCGCGAGCTTCATCGCATGCGCCATGCGCACCGGATCCTTCGCGTGCGCGATGCCCGTGTTGAGCAGCACGCCGTCGGCCCCGAGCTCCATCGCCAGCGTGATGTCGCTCGGAGTTCCGACGCCCGCGTCGACGATCACGGGATACGACGGATCGCCGCCCGACGCGGGATCCTTCAGGAGCTCGAGGATCAGCATGATGTTCGCGGGATTCGCGATGCCGCGGCCCGAGCCGATGGGGCTGCCCGCGGGCATGACGCTCGCCGCGCCCGCATCGCGGATCCGCACCGCCATGATGGGGTCGTCGCTCGAGTAGCAGAGGACGGTGAAGCCGTCCTTCACGAGTTCGCGGCAGGCCTCGAGCGTGCCGACCGGGTCGGGCAGCAGCGTCTTGCGATCGCCGAGCACCTCGAGCTTCACCCAGTGCTTGCCGGGATTGTCGACCGAATCGAGGATCTCGCGCCCGAGACGCGCGACGCGCACGGCATCCTCGGCGCTGAAGCAGCCCGCGGTGTTCGGAAGGATCGTGTAGCGGCCGAGATCGAGGTGGTCGAGGAGCGAGCGCCCCTGCGCGTCGATCAGCCGCTCGCGCCGGACCGCGACCGTGACGGCGTCGCATCCGCTCGCGTCGAGCGCACGCTGCATGGTCTCGTAGTCGCGGTACTTCCCCGTGCCCGTGACGAGGCGGCTGCGCAGTTCGATGCCGCCGACGCGCAGCGACGGGATGGCGAAGGGCTGGCTCGGGGACGCGGTCGTGTTCATCGTTCGTTTCCTTCGATCGAAGCGGTCAGCCGCCGCCGACGAGCGTCACGATCTCGACGCGGTCACCGGAGGCGACCTCGCGCCCGGCATGCTCGCTGCGGGCGACCACCGCGCGGTTGAGCTCGACGGCGTAGGCGCGCGCGTTCGGAAGCACGCGCCCGACGAGCGCGGCGAGCGTGGTTCCCGCGGGAACCGTCATCGGTTCTCCGTTCAGTTCGATCGTGATCTCGTGCGATTCGCTCACGGGGGCGATCCTACGCGGAGTCGGGGCTGCGTACACTCCGCCCTCATGGGAATTCAGCCGCGCCGCCGCCTCGCCGCCGCGCTTGCAACCGCGCTCGCCACCACCGCGCTGCTCGGGGGCTGCGCCGATCCGGTCTACGACACCTCGACGCCCGAGCTCCTGCTCGACGCGGTCCAGAAGGCGGTCCGCGACGGGCGACCCGAGGACCTGCCGGGCTTCATCGAGATCGCGGCGCGCGACATCGCGTTCGACGACGGGGTCACCGAGGCGAGCGCCATCGGCGATGTGAAGCGCAAGCTCTCCGACATGCTCGGCCAGCTCGGGCGCGTGTCGAGGAAGCTCAAGGACCGCTTCGGCAAGGAGATCAGCGAGGATCTCGCGAAGCAGTCGGGCGAGCTCGAGCGGCTTTCGGATCGCTTCGGATTCGGGCCGGCGGTCGAGCGGATCGTCACCGACCCCTTCGCGTTCCTCGATGAATCGCGCGACAAGCTCGAGGCCGAGGACCTCGGCGACGGCACGGCGGCGCTGCTCTACGACGGGAACCCCGTCGCGGGCGGGTTCGTCGCGCTCGTCGAGGCCGACGGCGGCTGGCGCGTGACGGTGCCGATCGAGCTCGTCCAGGGGAACGAGTACTGGCCTCAGACGCGACACGAGTGGGCGGTGCTCGCGAGCCTGCTGCTCGGCGTGGAGAACTCGCTCTCGATGTTCGAGCGCGAGCTCGACCGCGGCGACTTCAACTCGTTCGATCAGGCCACGGAGCGTGTCGGCCGGCTGCTTGGCGAGAGCGTCGTGGTCCAGAGCGTGATCTACGCGTCGATGAAGGGGAAGAAGTAGCGCGACGCGCAGGGCGGCCCCGTGCGTCCCCGTGCGTCCCCGTGCGTCCCCGTGCGCCCCTCGCTGCACCCTTCAATGCGCCACGCGATGCCCGAGGTATCGCGATACCTCGGCGATCTTCGCGTCGACCGTCGCGCGGTCGCGCGCCTCGAGGTTGAGCCGCAGCAGCGGCTCGGTGTTCGAGAGCCGGATGTTCGCCCACCAGTCGCCCGCGTCGATCGAGAGACCGTCGAGCTCGTGCGTCCTCGCCTTCGGATACGCGGCCTTCAGCGCGGCGAGCGCACCGAGCTTGTCCTCGTTCTCGAAGTTGATCTCGCCCGACTGCGCGTAGCGCACGCATGGAGCGATGAGCTCCGAAAGCGGCTTCCGCGCCGACGCGAGCGCGGTGACCACCGCCGCGAAGGCCCGGGCGCCCGAGTCGGTGTTCCACATGTCGGCGAAGTAGAAGTGGCCGCTGAGCTCGCCGCCGATCACGCCGCGCGACTCCGCGAGGATCGCCTTCATGAACACATGTCCCACGCGGCTCTCGACGGGCACGCCGCCGTGCTCGCGGATGATCTCGGGCACGCTGCGGGAGCTGCGCAGGTCGTAGATCACCGACGCACCCGGCGACTTCGCGAGCGCATCGCCGACGAGCCACGCGAGCAGCAGGTCGCAGCCGATGGGCGCGCCCTTCTCGTCGAGCACGATGCAGCGGTCGGCGTCGCCGTCGAAGCTGAACCCCGCATCGAACGGACGCCCCGCCGCGGCATCGCGCGCCATGAGTTCCTGCAGGTCGCGCAGGTTCGACTCGACGAGCGGGTTCGGCTCGTGCACGAACTCGCCCGAGGCGTTGTCGAAGTAGAGCTTCTCGATCGACAGCCCCTTGATGCCGTCGAACACCTTGGGAAGCATCGTGCCCGCCATGCCGTTCGAGGCGTCGACCGCGATGCGGATGGTGCGCTCTCCAGAGAGGATGCGCGGGTCGATGAAGGACCGCAGGTGCGCGGCGTACGCCGGCCAGAGATCGCGCGCCTCCTCGCCGCCGCCGAGACGCGGTGCACGGTCCTGCTCGACGAGCGCGGCGAGCCGCTGGATCTCACCGAGCCCCGTCGCCTGCCCGACCGGCTTCGCACGCCGCTTCGAGATCTTGAATCCGTTGTAGTTGGCGGGATTGTGCGAAGCCGTGACCTGCACACCGCCGCCGCACCCGAGGTGGTTGATCGCGAAGTAGACCATCGGCGTGTCGACGAGCCCGAGGTCGATGACCGAGGCGCCCGCGTCGCGCATGCCCTGACGGAGCTGCGCCGACAGGCTCGGCGAGCTCTGCCTCATGTCGCGTCCGACGCAGATGGTCCTCGACATGGGGTCGATCGCCCCCTCGCGCTCGGCCTCGGCGAGGAGGTACTGCGCCGTGGCGTAGCCGATCTGCCAGGCGATCTTCTCGTTCAGCGGCTTCGGGTAGGTGGAGCGGACGTCGTAGGCCTTGAAGACTTTCGCGAGCATGGTTCGGACGATATCGGACGGGACGGCCCCCTGGGTGCAGCGGCTGGCGAGGGCCGTGCAACCTCCGAGGCGTTCCTGTACACTCTTCGATTCTCCGTCGCGGTGTTCGCGGCGGTTTCCAATCCCGCGCAACCGTGGCCGCGCGGGCTTCGAGTCAGGGCGGTCCGCCGCCAACCACAAGCGCCCTTTGACGGGCGGGACGCCACACCCGCCGCGTCGGTGTCGCTGGAGAGCACACATGGCTTCTCTCGTTCAGGAACTCATCGAGGCAGGCATCCACTTCGGTCAGCGTCGCAGCAACTGGAACCCGAAGATGGCGCCGTACATCCACGGCGTCCGCAATCAGATCCACATCCTCGATGTGCGCGAGTCGATCAAGGGCCTCCTCCTCGCGAAGCGCTTCCTCGAGAAGTGCGTGTCCGAGGGCAGGGATGTGTGCTTCGTCGGCACCAAGCGCCAGGCGCGCGGCGCCATCGAGCAGTACGCCGGCGAGGTCGGCATGCCGTTCGTCACCGAGCGCTGGCTCGGTGGAACCCTCACCAACTTCCGCACGATCCGCGAGCGCCTGAAGCGCCTCGAGGAGCTCGACCGTCTCGTCGCCAGCGGCGAGATGAAGAGCTACTCGAAGAAGATGGAGTCGCAGCTCCTCCGCGAGCGCAAGAAGATCCAGCGCAACCTCGGCGGCGTGCGCAACATGACGAAGCTCCCCGGAGCGCTCGTCCTCGTCGACACGAACCGCGAGAAGAACGCCCTCCTCGAGGCGAAGTCGCTCGGCATCCCGACCGTCTGCCTCGTCGACACCGACGGCGATCCGAACCTCGTGAACATCCCGATCCCGGGCAACGACGACTCGATGCGCACCATCGACATCGTCATCCGCGAGCTCTGCGATTCGATCCGCAAGGGCAAGGAAGGCCGCGCGACCTCGGCGGGCGAGAGCCCTGTCGGCGACGGCGGCCGCGAGCCCGCCGGCGATGGCCCCGCGCCCCGCCGCCGCTCGAGCCGCAGCCGGTTCCGTGCGGACGGCGGCAGCGACAGCGCCGTCGCCACCGAAGCGCCCGAAGGCGCCTGATCGCGGTTCCGCGGTCGGATCACCACCACGAGCACACCATCCGCCGGCCCAGCCGGGTCGGCTCACGATTCATCGAGAGAGACATCAGACATGAGCACTGCGAACATCAGCCCGAAGGACGTCATGAAGCTCCGCGACCGCACCGGTCTCGGAATGGGTGACTGCAAGAACGCGCTCGTCGAGGCGAACGGCGACATGGCCGCCGCCGAGCAGATCCTGCGCGAGAAGATGAAGGGCAAGATGGATGCGCGCACCGACCGCGCGGCCGGCGAAGGCTGCGTGGCGGTCGCGATCGAGGGCGGCA
>JBEAQW010000117.1:0-3860 GCA_041163725.1 Planctomycetota bacterium | reverse complement strand
TCGCGGGATCGCTCCGCGCCACGCCCATCGCGTCGAGCATGCGCATGCGCGTCTCGCGCAGGCGGAGCGCCGCGGCCGGCCCCTGCGGAAGCTCGCGCACCTCGAGCGCCGAGAGCGACTTCGCGCGCGCGTCGAGGAGATCGACCGCCTGCTCGCGCCGACCGAGCTCGAACTGCACCTCGGCGAGCTCGAGCTCGACGGCGGCCGCCTCGAGCGGCGACCCGTCCTTGAGGATCTCGAGATCGGCGTCGGAGAGGAGCAGCGCCGCCTCGGTCAGTCGCTTCTCCTCGCGCTCGATCTCCGCGAGGAGCACGAGCGTCAACGCGAGTCGCCTGCCCCCCTTCGCCTTGCGCGCCGCGCGCGCATCGGCGGCGAAGCGCGCGGCGTCGGACTTCAGCGCCGCATCGACCTTCGCGTCGACGAACGGCAGCCGGCGCGAGCTCCACATGAGCTCGGCCACCGCGTGCAGCGCGTCGCCCATCGTGGAACTCTCCGGCTCGAGCACGGCCTTCGCGCGCCCGAGGAAGTCGGTGGCGAAGGTGAGGTCGCGGTAGAGCTCGCCCGCGTTGGCCGCCGAGGGCTCGCGCGCGAGCGCCTCGACCACGGCGAGCGCGACCGCGAGGTACTTCTCCTCGGGCAGCGAGCGCGACAACTCCTCGAGCGCGCCGCCGCGAAGCGTCTCGCGTGCGAGCGCGGTCGTCGAACCGCCGAGCTCGGACTCGGAACTGCGCAGGAAGCTGCCGATCAGCGCATCGGCGGCGCGCTCGCTGCGATCGCGTGCCTCCTCGACGCGGCGGATGCTCTCCTCCTTCGCGGCGATCGTCGCCTCCATCGATCCGATGCGGCTCGCGGACTCGGCCGCCGCCGCCTCGCGCGCCGTCTTCTCGGCGAGGAAGCGCACCTCGGCGTCGGCGCGCGCCGAGCGCTCGTTCTCGAGGCGCGTCCACAGCCACGCGCTCGCCGCGACGCCGAGCGCGGCCGCGAGCGCGAACGCGATGGCGACGACGGGCGTCGAGCGGCGCGCCGCGGGTGGATCGGGGTCGTCGAGCAACGCGCGGCGTTCCTCGTAGCTCATCGTGCACACTCCTCTCGACGAGCCGCACGAAGCGGCGTCCTCCGCACGGCCTTCCGAGTCGTGCCGACCGCGTTCACACGCGGATCAGCACCACCACGGCTTCGCGGCCGGCTCGTTGATGATCGCCTCGGTCAGGAACGCTGCTGCGCGCTCGAGGCCCTCCTCGATCGACATGAGCGAGTCCTCGTGCTCGATCGAGAGCACATGGTCGTAGCCGTGGCGACGCAGCATCGAGACGAACGGCTTCCAGAACTCGTGTCCGTGGCCGTAGCCGCAGGTGCGGAAGTTCCACGAGCGGTTCTTGATGTCGGTGTACGGACGCGCGTCGTTGTAGCCGTTCACGCGGCCCTGGTGGGGATGCAGCTCGGTGTCCTTCGCGTGGCAGTAGAAGAGGAGGCCCGCCTCGCCGAGGACGCGCGCGCTCTCGATCGGATCGATGCCCTGCCAGAAGAAGTGCGACGGATCGAGGTTCGCGCCGAGGACCGGCTTGCCCTTGAGGCCCGAGGCCTTCATCGCCGCGGCGCTCAGCCGGATGAGCGTGTCGGGGTTGTAGACGCAGAAGCCGGGATGCGCCTCCCATGCGACCTTCACGCCGTGCTGCGCGCAGAGGCGCGCCTGCGTCGACCAGTACGGCACGAGCACCTTGTTCCACTGGTAGTCGAGGATCGCGAGGTAGTCCGGCGGCCACGCGCAGGTCACCCAGTTCGGCGTGCGGTCGGACTTCGAGCCGCCGGGGCAGCCTGAGAAGGTGATGACGACATCGGTGCCGAGCGCGGGCGCGAGCTTCACGGCGTTCACGAAGTCGCGGTGGTCGGCGGTCGCGTGCTTCTTGTCGGGGTGGACCGGGTTGCCGTGCACCGCGAGACCGGAGAGCGCGAGGCCGTGGTCCTTGAGGATGCCCTTGATGCGGTCCTGCTCCTTCTTCGAGGCGAGGACCTTCGCCGGATCGAAGAAGGGCTTGCCCGGATAGGCGCCGACGGGGAGTTCGATCGCGTCGAGCCTGATCTCGGCGCAGTACGCGGCGACATCCTCGAGTTTGCGGCCGGCAAAGAGCGCTGCCATCACGCCAAGCTTCATGGGGTCCTCTTTCTGCGAGCCTCGCGGCGGCGAGGCGGGGATCGGTTGGTTCGCGCGCAGGGCGTCGGATCGGCGGACGCCGCCATCCGCCTGCGCGGGAGGGCCGAAAACTACCACCGAACGGTGGCGCGCGTGCGCGATTCACCGAGGAAGTCGACGGCGATGCATGCCGCGACGCCACGCGCCCGTACCATGCGGGCCCATGTTGCTCCGGATCGCACTCCTAGCAGCCACCTCGCTCTCGCTCGCGTTCCAGTCCGCTCCGCCCGCGGAGCCGCCGGCGGGGGCGCCCGAGCCGTCGACCGAGCCGTCGCCCGAGCCGTCGACCGAGCCGTCGACCGAGCCGTCGACCGAACCATCGACCACCCCCGCTGCAGCGCCAACTCCGGAACCCGCCGCGGAACCCGCTGCCACTCCACCCGCGGCCGAACCTCCGGCATCAACGCCCCCCGCCACGACTCCGACGCCTCCAGCGGCCGAGCCCGCTGCTCCCGCCGATGCGACGACGGACGGAGCGTCGACGCCGAAGCAGGATCCCCCGCCACCCGCGGCCATTGATCCTTCCGGCATTCCCACCGAGGACGCGATGCCCGCGGAGCAGCACCGCCGCGTGTACATCGCGATCGACCGCATCTCGTCGGCCGCGGGAACGATCGAGAGCGAGGACGAGACCGTCATCATCATCCGCGACGAGAAGGGCCGCATCCGAAGCTTCTCGAAGAACCGCATCCTCACGATCACCTATCTGCTCGAAGGCCCCGCGGGACGACGCGTGAAGCTGATCTTCAACGACGGCCGCACGATCATCTGCGAGCTCGTCGAGGACGGCTTCGAGTCGGTCGAGGTCGAGATCTCGGGCATCAAGGCGAAGTATCCGCGCGAGGCGATCCTCGAGGTGCGGCCGTATCCGTCGGACCGGGAGCTCTACGAGAGCTTCCGCACGCGGCTCGAACCCGACCAGTACTCGGCCCGCTACACGCTCGCGCTCTGGCTCTACAACAAGCGGATGTACGACGAGGCGAAGCTCGAGCTCGAGAGCCTGCTCGAGGCGACGAACCACTACGAGGCGGGCGAGCTTCTCAACGAGGTGAAGGCGCAGATCCGCCTGCTCGAGAGTTCACGGGCGGCTCCGCGGGCCCCCGGCGAGGGCCGCCGCGAGCCACGCAAGCCCGACCCGCGGCTGACCGGGATCCTCGCGAGCCCGCTGCTCACCGAGGAGGATGTGAACCTCATCCGCGTGTACGAGCTCGACACGGCGAACCCGCCGCGATTGCAGGTCTCGCGCTCGACCATCGAGGAGATGGTCACGCGCTACGCCGACAGCGAGCTGATTCCCGCGCAGCGCTCGGAGCGGAACGCGCTCTTCTCGCGCGAGCCGATCGACATCGTCAAGCTGCTCTTCGCGCTGAAGGCGCGCGAGCTCTACGACGGCATCGAGGTCCTCGGCGAGCCCGAGTCGCTCAACCTCTTCAGGCTCCGCGTGCACAACGCGTGGCTGATCGGGAACTGCGCCACGAGCAAGTGCCACGGCGGCGCCGATGCGGGCCGCTTCTTCCTGCACAACCGCGACTGGAAGGACGAGACCGTCCGCTACACGAACCTGATGATCCTGCTGAGGACGCGGCTCGACACGCTGCCTCTGATCGATCCGGAGAAGCCGACCGACAGCCTGATCTACCAGTACGCGCTTCCGAAGACGGAGGCGCGG
>JBEAQW010000116.1:0-8442 GCA_041163725.1 Planctomycetota bacterium | reverse complement strand
GGTGGACTCGTGGAGTGCGCGGTCGGAGGATCATCCGCCCGGAGGCCGCGATGGTGGCCCGGACCACTTGCTCGCTGCAGCGGGAGCCGAGATCCCGCCGGCGATTCAGGAGTTGATCCGGGGAGGATGGGCGCCTCTCGACGGATTCGAGCAACGGGAACTCCCCGATGGACGGTGGCTTTGCCAGCTCGCACTCGCCGAGTTCGGCTCCGTGCTGACGGTTTCCCGGCATCGGGTTTCCGAGGAGTCGCTGAACGGACTCGCCGAGCGTGCGAACGCACTCGCGAGTCGGCTGGTGGGCGTGCTGCCGGCGGATCAATCCGCACGCGGCAGTCGCCAGCTGCTGGCTCAGAACCGGTTCGATCGGCGTGCATCGAAACTACTGGCGGGCGTGCGGACGCTTCCCGAACTCGGCCGGGCGATCAGCGTGCTCCTCGACGAGATTTTCCCGATCGAGTACCAGGCGATCTACTTCCTCGATCCCGCCAACGGGAGGCTCCGCTATGTGCACGCGAAGGGGCTGAGCGAGAAGGAGCGTGCGGCGGCGGAAGCGACTGCGATGCAGCGCCATCCGGGTGAGGTCATCCGGACGCGGCGACCCATGCGGGACGACGATACCGAGGAGCGTCCGGCTCCGAACTCGCCGCCGAGCCACGGACGCACGGTGCGCTCCCGCATGTATCTCCCCGTGCTCGTCGACGAGGTTGCGGTCGGAGCGCTCGGGTTCGCGAGTTCGCAGCCGAGGAGCTTCGGCTACGAGCATCACCGGGCGCTCGCGTTCCTCTGCCAGCTGGCCGGCCTGGCGTACGCGCAGATCCGGGCCCGTGTCGAGGCGGAGCGACGCGGGACCCTGATCGAGTCATCGGCGACCGCAACCGAACGGCTGCTGGCGACGCCCGACTGGCGCAAAGCCGCAACGGCATCGCTCGCGCTGGTCGGGAATGCGATCGGCGTGGCGACGCTGGCGCTCGTCCGACTCGAGCAGGGCGATGAAGCGGAGCAGGTCGACTTCGTCTGGCAGCCGATGTTCGGTGCGCCGTGGCCGAACCGCGAGCGCGTGGCGCGGCTCGACGACGACAGCCGGGAGCGTCTCTCGCGCGGTCAGGCCGTCGATGTACGCGACGGCGAGCGGATCGAGATGATCCTGAAGCCCGTGATGCCTGCGGGCGATCTCTGGGGTGTGCTCGTGTGCGAGCCTCCCGCGGATGCCGTGCCCGAGTCGATCGGGCGTGCCGAACGGGCCGCACTGCGCGGACTCGCCAACGGGTTCGCGTCGGCGATCGCGCGTGCCGGTCTCGATGCGGAGCTGCGCGAGCGGCACAAGCTCGATGCCGTCGCGAGGCTCGCGTCGGGCATCGCGCACGACTTCAACAACCTGCTCTGGCCCGTGCTGCTCTACAGCGAGATCCTCGAGCGCGGCAGCGTGATCGACGACCGCGCGCGCGGGATGCTGCGCGACATGCGCCGATCCGCCGGACGCGCGAGCGAGCTCGTGCAGCAGGTCTTCGCGATCTCCCGAAGCCGGGATCGCGTGCTGCAGGTGGTCGATGTCCCCGAGCTCGCCATCGAGATCGCCGCGACCGCTCGTCGGTCGGCGCCCGAAGGCGTGCACCTCACTGCATCCATCGACAACGATGCCGGACACTTCGTGGGAAGCGAGGAGGATCTCCGTCGCGTGCTCATGAGCCTCGTCACGGACGCGCTCGAGGCGGTCGGCGAGCAGCCGGCCGGGATCACCCTCGACCTCCGGCGACTCGAGCGCGACCGCGGCGCGTGGATCGAGATCCGGATCGAGGACAGCGGGCGGGCGCGCGCGAGCGAATCCATGGGCATGGTTGCGGCACGCCGTTCGATCGTCGACATGGGGGGCGAGTACGCGTCCAGTGCGTCGACCGACCGGGGCAACCAGCGGGTCGTTCGGCTTCCGATCACACTTCGCGAGACCGTCGATTCCGAGGAGCCTCCGATCGAACCGGGGCCTTCGAGCAGCGTGGAGGTCGAGGCCGCGCCGCGGTCGAGCGGGCCCGCCGAGCCGGAGGGCCCGCCGGCGGAGGAGGGCTCTTCGGATGATGGTCACGGCGCGCGCATCCTGCTCGTCGATGACGATGCCGCGGTGCTCGGAGTGGCAAGGCAGATCCTCGAGAGCCTGGGATACTCGGTGATTGCGTGCGGTCGACCCGAGGACGCACTCGAACGGCTGCGAAGCGACGGTGCATCGCTCTCACTGCTCCTTACCGATGTCGCCATGCCCGGTATCGACGGGCTCACGCTCGCGCGCGAGTCGAAGCGGGTGCACCCGGATCTTCCCATCGTCTGCTGCACGGGATTCGGCGATGCGCGCGCGGAGCGCACCGCGCGCGAGATCGGCGTGGCGGCGTTCATCCGCAAGCCGATCGACTTCGATCACTACGCGGAGACAATCCGCGCCGCGATCGGTGGATCACGGCGCGGATGAGCGAGGAGAACTCGGTGCGGTGGAGGCGGGGTCGGTCGATGGCGCGCTCTCCGGTGGGTTCAGGATGCCCTGCTTGGCGGCCGTGTACTCTTCTTCGGAGATCGCGCCCTTGTCGTAGGCGCTCTTGAGGTCGATCAGTTGTCGCCCGAGCGTCGGAGTTTCCCTTTGCGAGATGCCTCCGACGGCGATGCAGCCAGGTAGCGCTGCAACCGTCGCGGCGATCGCGCACGCGGGCAGGTATCGCCGAGCGCGGAGCAGGCGATTGCGCAGATCCGCCGCCTTGAGGACGGTGCTGCAGGCGGGGGCAGGACGGGCTTGGCGATTCGGCATGGTGCACCCTTCTCGTGTTCGTTGTTCCAACTCGGTTGTCCGCACACGGTCATTCTGGCACGGTCATTCTGGGGTGGCGAGCCCGGCATGGGCTGCGACCGACGCGGGCGCGGGAATTGGGATTCCGTCATCGCGGCTTTCGATACCGAACGGCGGCCACGACGATGCAGATATTGAGCATCGCCGTCCCGAGGGCGCCGATGATCGACTCCAATTCACCATACTTCTCAGTGTAGACGAACAGGCAGATGTTCGCGATCGCGAACAGCGACCATGCGGGGATCGAGACGCCCAGCGAGCATCGACGGTGCAGGATCGCGAGCAGCTGCAGGCCCGATGCGAGGGGGAAGACCAGCGCGGGCACCCAGCCGAGGATCTCGAAGAGCCAGCCCGGCATCATGGGGGTCGAATCGGGTGACATGGATGCCTTATCGGGAAGACGGGTCGGTTCCCTTGCGGGCAAGGTGTCGCTCGGATTCTTTCGACGACTTGGCCGCAGGCAGGATGCCCTTTCGTCGCCACGCGATACCTTGGAATGCATGTCGACGATCCTGTCCGGCCGCATTCGTTTCGCAGTCCTGCTCGGACTGCCGCTTGTCGCCGCTTCGATCCCTCTCGGCGCGGATGCGCTTGGGCAGGAAGCGGGGGACGAGTCGTCGGCGGCCACGAAGGGGCTCGCCGAGGAGACGGTGATCCAGCGCGCGAACGCCGCCCGCGACTCCTGGTGGTCGTACCGCCCGCTCGTGAAGCCCGCGGCACCGAAGGTGTCCGACGAGGCGTGGATCCGCGGCGAGATCGACCGGTTCATCCTCGGTCCCATCGAGGCGAAGGGACTCCGGCCCGCGCCCGAGGCCGATCGCGCCTCGCTCATCCGACGCGCGTCCTACGACCTCACGGGGCTTCCGCCGACGCCGGAGGAAGTCGCGGCGTTCGTCGCCGACGAGTCGCCCGACGCGTTCGAGCGTCTGGTCGATCGGCTGCTCGCGAGTCCGCACTACGGCGAGAAGTGGGCGCGGCACTGGCTCGACATCGTGCGCTACGCGGACACCAACGGCTTCGAGCGCGATAGCGACAAGAACTCCGCGTGGAAGTACCGCGACTTCGTCGTGCGCGCACTGAACGACGACATGCCGTACGCGCGCTTCGTGAAGGCGCATGTCGCCGGCGACGAGCTTCCCGATCGCGACTTCGACACGCTGGTCGCGACGGGCTTCTTCCGGCTCGGCCTCTGGGACGACGAGGTGCCCGATCTCAAGCAGGCGCTCGCCGACGACCTCGACTCGATGGTCGACACGACCGCGCGCACCTTCCTCGCGATCAGCATGAACTGCTGCCGATGCCACGATCACAAGGGTGATCCGATCCGGCAGAAGGAGTACTACCAGTTCGCCGCGTACTTCGCGGGCGTCGCGCCGTACAAGGAGTCGCCCTTCAACTCGATCGAGGCCGACAATGTGCTCCGCATGGTGCGCAGCGACTTCGGCAAGGCCGATCCGGAGGCCGAGATCGCCGCGTATGTCGCGCGGCGCGACGCGCTCGTCGCCGAGATCCGCGCGCTCGAGGGAGCCGACGCCGACGCGTTCGCCGACAATGCGCCAGCGGCCGGACTCGTCGCACATCTCCGGTTCGAGGATGGGCGGAGCGCGACGGCGGCGAACGAGGTCGCGGGCGCGCAGGCCGCGAGCGTGCGCGACGCCGGATTCGGTGCGGATGGCCGCATCGGGAAGGCGTTCCGTTTCGACGGCGGCGACGACCGCGTCGAGATCGAGCGGCCTGTCGGCGACGACTTCACCATCTCGTTCTTCTTCCGTACGACCGATGTCGGCGGCGGATCCGACTCCGACCGGAGATGGTTCCTCGGCAAGGGGCTCGTCGACGGCGAGGTTCCCGGGATCGTGCGCGACTTCGGCGTCTCGTTCATCTCCCACGGCTATGTGAGTGCGGGAACGGGCGAGCCCGAGACCTTCATCTCGTCGGGCCCCGGCCACAACGACGGCCGCTGGCACCATGTCGCGTTCACGCGGCATCGAGAGACCGGCGACATCGCGCTGTGGATCGACGGCTCGCCCGTCGATCGCGCGCGTGGATCGACCGCACGGCTCGACACGCCGCGCAAGCTCGCGATCGGCGCGATGCAGCCGGGCGCGGGCGCGTTCAGCGGCGACATCGACGAGGTGCGGTTCTACGACCGCGTGCTCGACGAGACCGAGATCCGCGCGACGGCGCTCGGCGTCTCGCGGCCCGACTCGGTCCGCGACGCGGTGCGCGCGCGCGGCGGCGAGGATGCGGTGAAGCGGCTCGACGAAATGCACGCGCAGCTCGCGGCGATGCGCGCGCCCGACTGGAAGGGCGAGACGGTGCTTGCGGTGCGCGAACTGCGCGAGCCCGCACCCATGCATGTGATGCTGCGCGGCAGCCCGCACGCGCCGGGAGATCTCGTCGAGCCGGCGGTGCCGCTGGTCGCGGCGCGGTTCGCGCCAGGACAGGCCGTGAAGCCCGCGCACGGCGAAAGCTCGGGTCGGCGCCTCGCGCTCGCCGAGTGGATGGTCGACGCGCGCAACGGCCTCGCGTGGCGCACCATCGCGAACCGCATCTGGCAGCATCACTTCGGCGAGGGGCTCTCGTCGACGCCGAACGACTTCGGGCGTCTCGGCGAGCAGCCGACCCACCCCGAGCTCCTCGACTGGCTCGCGGCCACGATGATCGAGCAGGGCGGCAGCCTCAAGGCGATGCACCGCATCGTCATGACGAGCGCGGCGTACCGCATGTCGAGCGTGCCCGGCGAGCGCGAGCTCGCGCAGGATGCGCCGAACCAGCTGCTCACGCGCTTCCGCATGCGCCGGCTCACCGCCGAGGAGCTGCGCGACTCGATGCTCGTCGCCAACGGTTCGTTCAACGATGCCGTCGGCGGACCACCCGTGCTGCCGCCGCTTCCGAAGGAAGTGCTCGCGACCTCGTCGCGGCCGTACGAGGTGTGGCCCGTCACGCCCGAGGAGACCTGGTCGCGGCGCAGCCTCTACATCAAGCTCAAGCGCTCGATCCAGCATCCGCTGCTCACCTCGTTCGATCTCGCCGATCTCGACGGCTCCTGCCCCGTGCGCTTCTCGACGGTCGTGCCGACGCAGGCGCTCTCGATGATGAACGGCGAGCTCACGAACCGCGAGGCCGCGCTGCTTGCACGGCGCGTCGAGCGCGAGCATCCGGGAGACCTGCGCGCGCAGATCGTCCGCGCCCGCCGGCTCGCGAGCGCGCGTACGCCGTCCGACGCCGAGATCGACGAGGCGATCGCATTCATCGACGAGATACGGCGCAACGAGGGCCTGACCGCCGAGCAGGCGATGGACAGCCTCTGCCTCGTGCTCTTCAACCTCAACGAGTTCCTCTACATCGACTGACGGGCCACGCCATGAGCGACCACATCGACCGACCCCGAAACACCTTCTGCGGCCGCACGCGCCGCGAGTTCCTCTGGCAGGCCGGAGGAGCGTTCACCTCGGTCGCGCTCGCGGATGTGCTGTTCCGCGACGGCTTCCTCCAGAAGCAGGCCGTCGCGTTCGACGGCGTCACGCCGATCGGCGCGCCCGCCGCGAATCCGCTGTCGGCGAAGCCGACCATGCTGCCCGGCAAGGCGAAGAGCGTCATCTTCATCTTCTGCTACGGCGGGCCGAGCCATGTCGACACCTTCGACTACAAGCCCGAGCTCTACAAGTACGACGGCAAGACGATCGCGGTGAAGACGAAGGGACGCGGCGGCGACAAGAACGAGGGCCGCGTCGTCGGCCCGAAGTGGAAGTTCCGCCAGTACGGACAGTCCGGCGCATGGGTGAGCGATCTCTTCCCGCACCTCTCGACCTGCGTCGACGACATGGCGTTCATCAAGAGCATGTACGCCGACAGCCCGATCCACGGCAGCGCGATGCTGATGATGAACTCGGGCAAGCTGCTCGGCGGTCCGGCGATCGGCTCGTGGGTGAACTACGGGCTCGGCACGGTGAACCAGAACCTGCCGGGCTTCGTCGTCATGCTCGACAGCGCGGGCGGACCGATCTCGGGCGCGAAGAACTGGTCGAGCGGCTACATGCCCGCGATCTACCAGGGCACGGTGCTTCGCGGCGACGGACCGCCGATCCTCGATCTCGCGAATCCCGAGGGACGCACCGACCGTCTGCAGCGCTCCATGCTCGACCGCGTGAAGATGTGGAACACACGGCACGCGATGCTCCGCAGCGGAAACAGCGAGCTCGAGAGCCGCATCGAGAGCTACGAGCTCGCCTACCGCATGCAGTCGACGGCGCCCGAGGCGGTCGAACTCGCGCAGGAGTCGAAGGAGACGAAGGAGCTCTACGGCTGCGACGAGGCGCGCACCGAGGAGTTCGGCAACAAGCTGCTGCTCGCGCGTAGGCTCGTCGAGCGTGGCGTGCGCTTCGTGCAGGTCTACTCCGGTGGCGGTCACAACGACGAGTCGTGGGACGCGCACGGCGACCTCAAGAAGAATCACGAGTTCCATGCCGGTCGCACCGACAAGCCGATCGCGGGTCTGCTGAAGGACCTGAAGCGCCGCGGTCTTCTCGACGAGACGCTCGTCATCTGGGGCGGCGAGTTCGGCCGCCAGCCGACCGCCGAGTACGCGCAGGGCACCGGGCGCGACCACAACTCCTTTGGCTTCACGATGTGGATGGCGGGCGGTGGCATCAAGGGCGGGACGAGCGTCGGCTACACCGACGAGCTCGGAGCGACCGGCGTCGACCAGCGGTTCCATGTCAAGCATCTGCACGCGACGGTGCTCGAGTGCATGGGGCTCGATCCGAACCACCTGACCTACTTCTACGCGGGCCTCGACCAGAAGCTCGTCGGCGTGGAGGGGGCGGAGCCGATTCGTCAGATCATGGTGTGAGCGGTCGCGGCTGCGGCCGTCGTCGGACTTCGATGTCGCCTTGGCCGTCACGATGGACTGCTCGACGCCGGCCTTCAAGGCCCCGCTGGTACCCGTCAGGCGCCCGGCGGCGAAGCCGACGGAGACCGCGGAACGCCTGGAGCGAGCGTTCGATGGGAGCGATCGGCGTGGCTCCTCGATGGCAACCTCGACATCGCGGCGGAGTGGTCGACTCCGACCTTCGTTGTCATCGCGGCGCCCGCGGCGGGGGTCGCTTCGCGCCTGGCGCCTCGCTTCATTCGCTCCGTAGCCGGAAGGTGCTCACGAACTCGTAGCCGAACGGCGGGTAGGCGACGCGAAGGCGGTGCATGCGCATCGCGTCGAGGTCTTGACCGAGTTCACTCGCCATCTTCTCGAGCATGCGGCGGTAGTTCGGCACCGCGGGAATCTCGAAGCGGTCGGCTCCCGACTCGAGGACCTCGATCCGCTCGGGTACCTCGATGCGGTCGAGGTCATCGATGCGGTCGTTGACATTCGTGCAGGCCCGTGGTCCCGGGGTGAACACGAACAGTTCGGGTTCGGTTCCGGCGAGGAGCTCGGCAGGCAGCACGATGTCGAGCAGGAGCATCTTCACAGGCAGCTTGATGAGCGCGAACGAGCCGGTGCGTCGCCCCGGCGACCGCGCAAGGCGTGGCAGTGCGCCCCGCATGCGGGTCAGCGAGAGCATGTCGCACACGGAGTCCTTGCCGATCCGCCCTGGCGCGAGTGTGGAGACCGTGCGTCC
>JBEAQW010000115.1:0-5446 GCA_041163725.1 Planctomycetota bacterium | reverse complement strand
CGCCCACATCGCCGAGGCTACGGAACGCAGCTTCGTAGGCGAAGAGGAACTTGGCCGCCATCTCCGCATCGCCATCCATGCCGTCGGGAAGGTTGTTCTCGAAGGTGTAGAGCCGGTCGTCGTCGCGGAAGTGGCGGATGACGGGGACCTTCCCCTTCCAGCCGAGTTCGGCGAGTTCCTCCTCGACGAGTTCCTCGATGGGATCGCCGAAATGCATGAGGTCGGACTCGATCGACTCGCTGAGCCAGCGATCGGGCGTCGCGAACCGGACGACGAGGCGCCCGGCGACCGCAGCCAGCTCGTACCAGGCGGGCTCGGGTGCGTCCTTGGCGTGGCAGCGGATGCGGTCGGGCAGCGCCTCGACCTTGCCGAACACGCCGCGGGCGTCGGCGGCAGAGAAGACGGTCTTGAGAATCGGTTCCACTTCGGCTGTTCCTCTTGGCCCCCGGAGGGGCGGACATCGTAGCGGGATGGCCGCGGATAGGCGACAAGCCGTGCCGCCGACGGGTGGTTTCACGCCCATGTTTCACGGACCGCGAATGGTTTCCGTGGGAATCCGACGCACGCACATTCTGCGGCTCCGAGAACCGTACGATGCGCCGCGCGGCAAGGAGGTCTCGATGACGCAGGACGCAGGGCGAACGAAGGATTCGGCGGGTACGGGGCGGCAGGACGGTCCATGGACCGTCCGCAAGCTGCTGGCGTGGATGGTTCCCTATCTCGAGCAGCGCGAGGTCGATGGTGCGCGCCGTTCCGCCGAGATCCTGATCTCCGAGGTGCTCGGGGTCGAGCGGCTCAAGCTCTACATGGAGCCGGAACGGGAACTCGCGGCGGGAGAACTCTCCGCACTTCGCGAACTCGTCGCGCGCGCCGGCCGGCACGAGCCGATCCAGTTCCTCGTCGGGAAGTGGCCGTTCCTCGGACGCGACTTCCAGGTCGCGCCGTGCACGCTCATCCCGCGTCCATCGACGGAGACGCTCGTCGAGGCTGCGCTCGACTGGTATCGCGGTCGCGAAGCGGGCGCGGTCGACGCACTCGATCTCTGCACCGGAACCGGATGCATCGCCATCTCGCTTGCGCTCGGGTTCCGGGCGATCGCGCGGCCGGCTGGCACCGGATGCAGGCCCATCCATGCGGCGGTGGGCGCAGCCGCGCCCGAGCGTGAGTTCCAGAGGGGTGACGACGCCGCAGCGCCGGCGGGCGGACGGGTTGCGACGGCTTCGGACGCGGCTGCCGGCGCCGAGATCGATGGAGGCGGTTCGATCCGTGTGGTCGCCACCGACATCGTGTCCGACGCGGTCACCCTCGCGAGGTCGAACGCGAAGCGGCTCGGAGCCGACATCGACTGCAGGTGCGGTGACCTCTGGTCGCCCGTGCGGCACGATGAACGATTCGATGTCATCGTGTCGAATCCGCCGTATGTCACCGACGCGGAGTTTGCGGAGCTCGATCGGAATGTCCGCGAGTACGAACCCGCCACCGCACTGAAGGGCGGTGCCGATGGCCTCGATTTCATCCGACGGATCGTGCCAGAGGCGGCGAAGCGCCTCCGCCCCGGGGGGCTGCTGCTCGTCGAGATGGGATGGAAGCATGGGCCGGCGGCCCGGGCGCTCCTCGAGCAGGGACCGTGGACCGCCGTCTCGGTGCTGCGCGATTGCGATGGGATCGACCGTGTGCTGAAGGCGGAACGCACTGCGTAGCGCGCCCGTCGTGTGCCGGCATTCAGGTTCCCGTCGTGCGTTCGCCCAGCGCCTTGCGCGCCTCCTCGATCAGCTGCGACACCTGGAAGGGCTTGAAGAGGAAGCAGTGGAGCCCCTCCTGGCTCGAACGCACGATCGAGTGGTTCGGGTCGTAGCCGAACGCCGTCATGAGGATGACCGGTGTGCTCGCGCAGGCATCCTTCGCCGCGCGGAACACCTCGTAGCCGTTCGCGTCGGGCATGCGGACATCCGATACGACGAGGTCGAGCGGACGGCCTGACGCGGCGCGCTCGCGGATCGCCTCGATCGCGCCCGTTCCGTCGGCGCACTCCGTCACGATGCAGCCCTGCTGCTCGAGCACGGCGCGGACGGTCCGACGGATCGAGGCCTCGTCGTCGGCGACGAGCACCTCGCGGCCGGCGAACACGGGATCGCTCTTGCCTTCCCGGATGAATGCATCGACGCCGAGCACGCCGCGCGGACCTGCGCTTGCGTTGCGGAAGAGCCCGTCGACGCGCGCGGCGTTGTCGATCAGCCGATTCGCCGTTTCGTGGGCGGCGGCATCGTCCTTGCGCGAGAGGAGAGCACGCGCGTCGTTGGAGATCTGCTCGAGCGCGGACTCCGCCTCGCGACCGATGTTCGCGACGACGGTGCGCGTGGTCTCGCAGCGTTCGGCCACGAGCATGTCGAGGATATTGAGCGACAGCGCGGCATAGCGGCCAAGCAGTTCGGCGCCGATCCGGTCCTCGTCGTCGAAGCGCGCGGGCTCCGTGCTCTCCGCGTTGAGCACGCCCACGATCCGGTCGTGCAGGCGGAGTGGGACCGTCAGCGAACTCCGCGCGTCCGGAAGTCCCTGGAGGTAGCGCGGCTCGTGCGTTACATCCCGGCAGACGATGCTCTCGCCTGTGGCAGCGACGAATCCGCTGAGCCCGTTGTCCTCGCGCCGTGCGTAGATGCGCTGGCCGATGCCGAGGGGCACCAGCCCGCTGCAGAAGACGAGCTCGAGCTGGCCGGTGCGTCGGTCGACGAGGCGGTACTCGAAGTGGTCGAATCCGAGCACGCTGCGCGTCGCCGCAACGACGCGGCCTTCGAGCGATCGCAGCCGATCGGGCGCGCTCTGCGAACGGATCGACTCCGCGTCGAACTGAAGGAGTCCGACCCCGGCCTGATCGATCGCGTCGAGGCGATCCTGGATCCGGCGCGTCGCCGTCGCATCGACGAGCAGCGCCACGGCACCCTCGATAGGGTCCCGGGCGTTGCGGCGGTAGGGCGTCATCACCACCTCGAACCACGATCCGCCGACGCGGAAGGCCGATCGCAGTGTCGCTGCGATGGCGGGTGAACGCAGCCAGTTCGCGGAAGCCTCGACGCAGCTGTCCGCGAATCGACGCATGACCTCGGGCGCCTGCCGCGCCAGGCCGTGGTTCATCCACAGGATCTCGCCGCTCGAGTCCACGATGCCCACGCCTTGCCCCAGAAGTTCGAGCGCGAGGGCGGATCGCTCCGCGTTCGCGGCGTCGGTCGCGGTTGCTCCGGCGAGTTCGCGGACAGCGAATCGCGCAAGTCCTGCGCGTTCCGCGTCCGTGAGCGGTGCTGCGCCGCGCAACTCGTAGCGGAAGTCCCTGACTTCACCGCGCGGCGTGCCACCTGGAGTTGGTTCGTCGTTCGACATCGTTTCCGTCGACTCGTCGAAGTGTAGCGGACGCATCGAAGGCGGGGGGTCCGCTTCGACTCGGAAGGTCGCGGTGCGGTACACTGCCCTGGTGAGGCGAACAGGGCTTCGTTGCGACCGCGATGATGGAGGCATGCCGTGACCGTCGGTGCGTCGGTGCACGCCGATGTCGGTGTGGTGGCGTGCAACCTCACCAAGCGTTTCGGTCAGGCGATCGCGGTGCGCGACGCGTCGTTTGTCTTGCCGGCCCGCGGAGTGTGCGGTCTGCTCGGACCGAATGGTGCGGGTAAGACGACCACCATTCGGATGGTAGCGGGCGTGCTCGCGCCGGATTCCGGCGAACTGCTCGTCGCCGGAGTGCCCGCCGCGCGGGATCCCGCCCTCGTGCGCGCCCAGGTCGGCTACCTGCCCGAGTCGGCACCGCTCTATCCCGAGTTCAGCGTCCGCGAGTACCTCCACTACCGCGGAGGTCTCGTCGGTCTCCCGCGTCGCGAGCGCGTGCGCGCGATCGAGGCGGCGATGGAGCGCTGCGACGTCGCGCGCTTCTCGAACCGGCTCTGCGGTCTGCTCTCGAAGGGCATGCAGCAGCGCGTCGGTCTGGCCGCGACGCTTCTCGGCCGGCCATCCGTGGTGATCCTCGACGAGCCTTCGGTCGGACTCGACCCGAGCCAGACGCTCGCGTTCCGCAATCTCGTGCGTGAGCTCGGCGAGACGCAGCTTGTCCTCTTCTCCTCGCACCTGCTCGCCGAAGTGGAGAGCGTCTGCAGCGAGTTGCTCGTGATCGCGCACGGCAAGGTGGTCGCGCACGAGCCGATCGCGCACTTCCGTGCCCGGGCGCTCGCGGACGCCGGCTACTTCGTCGAATCGGAGCGCGGATTCGCCTCGGCCGCGGTCGCGGCGGGACTGATCTGCGATGTCGAGGAGGCTCGGCTGGCGGATGGATGGATTCGGACCGAGTTCCGCGCCGCGGGTGAGACGGATCCGCAGGAGGCGATCGGTCGCATGCTCAACGATGTGCGCATTCCGGTCCGTGCGATCGGGCGACATGAACGGTCGCTCGAGCAGGTCTTCGTCTCGATCGTGCGGGAGGCGGCGCCATGACGCGGATCGGACCCGTCGGTCGGATCGCGTGCATCGCGGGCCGCGAATGGCGGAGCGCCTTCGTGACGCCGACGGGATGGATCGTGCTGTCGATCGTCGGCGTCGTTGCGGCGCTGGCCTTCTTCGGCGGCACCTTCGACGCATCGCGGCCCGCGACGCTCCGCACGGTGCTCGTCGCGTGCGGTTGGGCGCTGCTCGCGACGGGTCCTGCCATCTCGATGCGTTCCTTCAGCGAGGAGTTCAGGCTGAAGACCTGGGAGACGCTCTTCGCGAGTCCGCTCTCGACGATGGAGATGGTGCTCGGCAAGTCCCTGGCCTGTGCTGCGATCGTCGCGACAAGCCTGATCCCCGTGGCGCTCCTCGCGCTGCCGCTCGAGGTGCATAGCGCCCCGGACTACGGCGAGATCGCGTGCGGTCTCCTCGGCCTCTTCCTTGCGGGCTTCGCTGCGAGTGCGCTGGGGATCGCGGTATCGAGCGCGACCGCAAGCCAGGCCGTCGCCTTCCTCGGCGCGTTCTTCACATGGCTCGGTCTTGTCGCCGGATCGCGCATGCTCGTCGGCGTGCTTCCGATCGAGTACGCGCCGATCGCCGCCGCGGCCGATCCGATCCGGAGGCTCGAGGGCTTCACACTCGGACTCTTCGATACGGGAGCGATCGCGTTCTTCCTCGCGATCGCGGGTGTGGCGCTGGCGATCGCGGTCGTCTCCCTCGAGCGTGTCCGAGGACATCAGCCGCCTCGGCTCGTAGGCCGGATCCGGATCCTCGGGGAGCGGGCGTTCTTCCTCGGCGGAGTACTCGCCTGCGCCATCGCGGCGGTTGCGCTCCTCTCGCGTCCCGCGGTCCGCATCGAGCTCGACGCAACCAAGACGCGCGCCTACAGCCTCGCGCCCTCGACGACTGAGCTCCTGCGCGGGCTCGATGGAAGTTGGAAGGTTCTCCTGTTCGTCGACTCCTCGCAGGCCGACGCTTCCGT
>JBEAQW010000114.1:0-2772 GCA_041163725.1 Planctomycetota bacterium | reverse complement strand
CGGCGCAGCTCGCCGGCCTTGGGCTGACCGGTCCGACGCGGATCCTCGAGGGTAAGCGCGGCGTGCATCGCCTGTTCGGTGGCGGCAAGGCCCCGGACCTCGGACCGTTCCAAGGCGGCCGGTTCCACATCCTCGACACCATCTTCAAGCTCTATCCCTCGGTCGGCACGACCCACGCTGCGATTCGGGCGCTCACCGTGCTACAGGAGCGGCACGGTTTCGGCGCCGCGCAGGTCCGGGAGATAGAGGTCGGGCTCTCCGATTGGGCGATCCCGCACGGTGCCGCCATCACGCGCCCGCGCGACAGCTTGGGTGCGCAGTTCAGCCTCGCCTTCAGCCTCGGGCTGCGGCTCGTGCGGGGCGCCAACCGGCTACAGGACTACCTCGATCCATCGAGTTGGCACGATACGTCGGTGCTCGCTGCTGCGGACCTGGTGCGCACCCGCGCCGTCGCGCTGCCGGCCGGCGCCTCGCAGCTCGGTGCCATCGTCCGCGTGACGCTCCGCGACGGCGCCGCGCACGAGGTCCATCAGCCCCATATGCCGGGCTCGCCCGACGACCCGGCAAGCGACGCGCAACTGCGCGGCAAGTTCGACGAGCTCGTCGCGGGCCTACTGCCCTCGGATCGGGCCGCCCGCCTTGCGGCGCTGGTGTCCCGGATCGAGGAGCTTGACGACCTCGAGGAATTCGTGCCGCTACTGGTTGTGCCAGCCGGCGGCGACCCCGGACGGACAACGACACTTTAGAGGCCCCGACCATGAGCCAAGCGATGCCCGCCAACATACCCGCGCATGTTCCGCCGCACCTCGTGCGGGACATCGACGTATACAACATCCCAGTCGGCGACGATCCGCAGCGCGATTTCGCCGAGCGCCTCAAGGACGCGCCCGAGCTCTTCTACATCCCTCGGACCGTCAAGGACCCGCAATGGGGCAACTGGGTGGTCACGCGCCGCGCCGACATCCAGCGCGTGATGCAGGACACCGACCACTTCACCACCAAGGGCATCTCGGGCTTCGACCGGGCTTTCGGCGGCGATGAATGGTTCGCCTACCCGATCGAGGCGGAGCCGGCGCTGCACCAGCCCTTACGCACCATCCTGAATCCGCTGTTCTCGCCCGTACGCATCAAGGCGCTAGAGGCCGACATGCGCGACTATACCGTCGACGTCATCGAGTCTGTGCAGGATGCGGGTCAGACGGACTTTACGGAGGTGGCGCGACGATTGCCGGCTGGGCTGTTTAGCCACTTCCTTGGCCTGTCGATCGACGAGACGCTGCAGGTGATGGCCAACGTCCGACTGATCCTCCATAGCGGCTACGACCCCGAGCAGCGCAAGCGCGGCATCGAGTGGCTGATGGACTTCGAGCGCGGACTGCTGGAACGCCGCACCCGCGAGCGCGGGCAGGACCTCATCAGCCTGATGCTCGAAGCGCGCATCGATGGGCGCCCGCTCACCGACAAGGAGATGTTCGGCCTGTTCTTCTTCTTCCTACTCGCGGGACTCGACACGGTCGCGAGCGCGACGGCGCTGCACTTCCGGCACCTAGCGATCGATCCGGCGCTGCGTCGCCGGCTCGTCGCCGACCCGGCGCTGGTCCCCGCGACGATCGAGGAGCTTCTGAGACGCTATAGCCAGATCGTCACGAACCGGTTCGTGGCGAAGGACATTGAGTTGCACGGCGTTACGCTGCGCAAGGGCGACAACATCATCCTCGCTCTACCGCTGGCGAACCTCGACGGGGAAGCGTTCACCGACCCGCTCGCTGTCAGCCTCGACCGGCCCGCCAACCCGCACATCGCCTTCGGCTCCGGCCCGCACCGATGCATCGGCTCGAACATTGCGCGCCAGCAACTGCGGATCACCTACGAGGAGTGGCTGAAGCGCATCCCGGACTTCCACCTCACACCGGGCGCGAAGGTGCAGGCCATCTGCAGCGAGGCCATCGTGCTCGCTAACCTGCCGCTCAGTTGGGATCCGCCGCGTAAGGCGGACGCATCGTGACGGACGCGGGTCCTTTGCTGCGCTGCGAAGTCGAGGATGATATTGCAGTGCTGACCCTGAACCGACCCGCGGCTATGAACGCGCTCGGCGCGCTCGGTGACGGCGCGGCGATCCGTGAGACCTGCGATGCGCTGAACGCACGCCGCGAGGTACGCTGCGCGGTACTCACGGGCGCGGGCAAGGCGTTCTCGGCCGGCGGAGACATCAAGGCCATGCAGGCGCGCGAGGGCGTGTTCGGCGGCAGCGGTGCGGCGATCCGCGACAACTATCGCCGTGAGATCCACGCCTTGTCGAAGGCGCTTTACGGGCTCGAGATGCCCGTGATCGCCGCCGTGAACGGCCCGGCCATCGGGCTCGGTTGCGACGTGGCCTGCCTCGCTGACATCCGTATCGCCTCCGAGCGAGCGACCTTCGGCGTCACCTTTCTGAAGGTGGGCCTGATCCCGGGCGACGGCGGCGCGTGGCTGCTACAGCGGGTGGTCGGCCACAGCCGCGCCGCCGAGATGTTGTATACGGGCGAGGTGATTGACGCCGCCGCTGCGGCGCAGGCCAGCTTGGTGAGCCGCGTGGTGCCGCACGAGGCGCTGCTCGACGAGGCGCGCGCGCTGGCGCGGCGCATCGCCGTGCAACCGCCGCATGCGTTGCGGCTCGCCAAGTCGCTACTGCGGCAGGGTCGCGAGGCGTCTTACGACGCGGTAATGGAGATGTCGGCCGCGGCTCAGGCCCTCTGCCACCTCACAGAAGATCACCGCGAGGGCGTGGAGGCG
>JBEAQW010000113.1:0-9435 GCA_041163725.1 Planctomycetota bacterium | reverse complement strand
CGCAAGACCGTTCATGATCCATCCGTTCATGTCGCCGTTCTGCGTGTTGCGCCAGAGGATGTCGTAGCGGCCATCGTCATCGATGTCGCGCAGCGCCTCGATGCGCCATACGGTCGGGATCCCGGGATGCAGCAGCCCGCCCGTCACGCGCGCGGTGCCGTCCATCACCCACGCGGTCACGGTGCCGACCGTCTGATGGCGCCACACGACATCCGCGCGGCCATCACCGGTGATGTCCGCCGCACCCGCGACGCGCCAGCCTGCCGAGACCGGCCCCGACACATTCGTCACGTTGCCCTGCACGGGTGTATCGAGGCCGTTGAGCAGCCACACGCTCACGATGCCGGTGCTCGAACGCCAGAGGAGATCCTGATGCCCATCGCCGTCGAAGTCCGCGATCGCCTCGCAGGTCCGCGCCGGCGCATATCCCAGGCTTCCCTCGACGATCTTCGTGAAGCCCTCCATCATCCACACGCGCACCTCGCCGGTCGACCAGTTGCGCAGCACGATGTCGCCGCGTCCGTCGCCCGAGATGTCGCCGAGCGCGACGCACTGCCAGGTGTCCTCGAGCGCGACCGAGATCGGCGCCTTGGCAATCACCTCGAGGCCGTTTGTCAGCCAGGCATGGAAGCGCCCGTCCGCATCACGCCACAGGATGTCCGTCGACGCGTTGCCGTCGAGGTCGCCCATGCCCTGAACGGTGTAGCCTGCGGGCACGATGTCGGGGAACACCGCGCCGGCCTTGCGCACGAGATCGTCCATCAGCCATCCCGCGACCTGATTCGACACGGGATTGAAGAAGAGCACATCGGAATGTCCGTCGGTGTCGAGCTGGTCGGCGATGTACTCGACGACGAGGCCCGACGGATAGAAGAGCTGCCGCGACGAGCTGCCGAACTGCAGTTCGCCTCCGGTCGCGACACCGACTGTTCCCGAGACCTGGAGCGCGAGGCCCGGCGTGTAGTTCTCACCGGTCACCACGAACACGCCGAGCAGGACCTTCAGCCCATCGCCCGCGAGCCCGAATCCGTTCGTCGGCGGCAGGTTGTACCAGCCCGCGTCGTCCGCGATCGCGTTGCCCTGCACGAACTTCGCGTCGGCGAATCCCGGGTCGGGAACCGTGCCATTCATCCAGTCGCGCTGCTCCGCACCCACGGTGATGTAGCTGTCGAACAGCCACGCCTCGCCGGGCGGCTGGAATCCGAGCGGAAGGAAGCTCTCCGCGATGCCGAGATCCGGCTCCGACGCCTGGAAGAAGACGACCGGTGCATTCGGATCCGAGTCGTTCGCGAGCCGGATCGACATGTCGAACGCATTGAGCAGGCGGTCCGACGGATCGTCGAAGGTCGCGTACAGCTCCATCACGTGGTAGGTGTGGAGATCACCCTCCACCACGTAGCTGTTGCTCCCGAACCCCGTGAAGTCCGCATGCGCCGATCCGGCGCACAGCAGTAGGGCGATCGCGTTGCTGGCGTGTCGTCGCGTGTTCATCGCTTGATCCGTCCCGCAGGCAAAAAGGCCTGCTTCAGGATGGATCGGCGCGCCGGAACGGCGGGTTGACGGCGTGCGACCAAGCCGCTCCGCAGGGCGATCTTCCTGCGCCATCGAGGTGGGCCTCTGCGGTGTGCACCGTTTGTTCCGGCAGGCCCGATAGTGGAAAAGCGAAGCGGGCGCCCGTCTCGGGGCGCCCGCCTCGTGCCTCATCGTCCGACTCGCCGTGTCAGTTCGCGGCGACCTTGATCTTCGTGGTCGTGCCCGCCGCGGTGAGGATCTCGACCTCCCACTTCGGCTGCCCCGACTGCTCCTCGAGCGCGACCGAGACGACCGTCGAGCCCGCGTTCGCCGAGACCACCTGCGTCACCGCCGCCGCGGGATCGCGCGTCGCGAGATCGACCACGAGCAGCGCGTCCGCGTACTTGTCCACCTGGCTCTCGCTCGGCTCGAACGAGGTCGAGCTCACGACCGCGCCCGATGCGATGTTCACGACGACACGCACGAAGAAGCCGTCGCTCGCGCGCCACTTGAGCGTCTTGAGGTACTGCACCGTGCCCTCGCGCTCGACTTCCGCGTCGAGCAACGGCAGCGCACTCGCGCTGGCAGCCGACGCGAGCGCGGCATTGAACTGCGCGGCGGTGACCGACTCGACCGCGCCTCCGCCGCCTCCGCCGCCACCACCGTTGCCGCTTCCGCTGTTGCCGTTGGCGCCACCGTTGTCGTCGAATCCGTTGTCATCGAACCCGTTGTCGTCCCACGCGTCGTCGTCGTGCGGCGAGTCGTCGTCGTTCAGCATCGACCACTGCGACGAGACCGTCTTGATGAATCCGCCGCTCGTCTTGACGAGCCCGTTCATCAGCCACGCGTTCACATCGCCACTCTGCAGGTTGCGCCACAGGATGTCGTCGGTGCCGTCGCCGTTCAGGTCACCGGCCGACTCGATGTACCACGCCAGCGGAATGCCGGGGTGCATCGTGCCGCTCGTGACGAGCGACGCATCCTGCATGATCCAGCCGGACACGGCGCCCGAAGCGGTGTTGCGCCACACGATGTCCTGATCGCCGTCGCCGTCGAGGTCGCCCATCGCGACCACGCGCCAGGTCGCATCGACGAGACCGGCGTTGCCGATCGCGATGTCCGAGACGATCGTGAGCCCGTTCATCAGCCATGCCCGCATCTGCCCGGTCTCGGTGCGCCACAGGAGATCCGCGCGTCCATCGCCGTCGAGATCGCCGAGCCCCGCGTAGGTCAGGCCGAGCGAGTTGCCGACCACGCCGCCCGACGCCTTCGTCGAGCCGCTCATGATCCAGCCGTTGACCTGGCCGGTGAAGCGGTTGCGGAAGAGCACATCCGCCTTGCCATCGCCCGAGATGTCGCCGAGCGACAGGTACTCCCACTCGAACGAGATGCCGCCGCTCACCGTGCGGTCCTCGCTCACGGAGAGCCCGTCGAGCCGCCACATGCGGAACGAACCGTTCGACTTGTGTCGGAACAGGATGGCCGCGCGTCCGTCGCCGAAGAAGTCGCCGACGCCCTCGAAGCTGTACGCGGTTCCGATCGCGGTCGGCAGGATGCCCGCCGACTCGCGCGAGAGTCCGTTCATGCTCCACGCCGCGATGTGGCCGGAGCCCGGCGCGAACCAGATCACATCGCTGCGGCCGTTGTCGTCGATTCCGGCGCGCACATAGTCGAGCTTGTAGTGGTAGCCCGCACCGCGGTCGGTCGAGCCGTTGTCGGTCGTCGGCGCACCGAGCATGACGCGTTCGCCCGCGATCGCGGCGGCATTTCCGAACCCACCGATCGTCGAGCCTGACGCCGCAGCGAGCTTCGCGCCCTCCTGCCAGGTACCGTTCGCCATGCGACGGAACATGCGCGCGCTTCCCGCGGCGTTCACACCCCGCACCGTGTCGAGCGGTGCGCCCGCGACCACGCGGTCGTCGGCCGCAGCGACCGACGCGCCGAACGCATCGCCCGCGGCACCGTCGCTATCCGACAGCCGAGCCGCCGACGACCAGTTCGTGTCGGTCACGCGCTGGTAGACGAACACGGCGCCCGAAGCGAGCCCGCCGTTCTCCGCCTCCGGCGCTCCGACGAACGCCCAGTCACCTGCGAGTGTGCCCGAGAGCGCGACCGCGCTTCCGAAGCCGATCGCACCAGCTTCGCCCGCGCTCAGCGCCACGGCCTGGATCCACGAGCCGGACGACTGCCGGAAGATGTACGCGCCACCGGTTCCGGCGGCGCGATCGGGTGCGCCGACGAGCGCGCGGGACGAAGTCATCGCGACGGCCGAGCCGAAGCGGTCGCCCAGCGCGCCGTTCGAGGCCACCACCTTCGCCTGCTGCGACCAGGTGTTGCCCGAGGTGTTCGTGAAGATGTACGCCGCACCGCGATCGAACGCACCCGAGACATCCGCGCCGGGTGCGCCGACGATCACCGTGTCGCCCTTCATCGCGACGGCTGCGCCGAATTCATCGCCGGTCGCGCCGTCCGAAGCCGTCAGCTTCGCCACCTGCGCCCAGCTCGAGCCGTTCCAGCGGAAGACATACGCCGCACCCTGGTTCACGCTCGCCGATCCAGGACCCGCGGGAGCACCAACCACGATGATGTCGCCATCGAGGGCGACGCCACGGCCGAATCCATCCGACGCCGCCGTATCGCTGCCGGTGAGCGTCGCGATCGCCGACCACGAGTTACCCGACCCGCGGTCGAACACCGTCGCGGTTCCCTGTCCCGAGTTCGCGCCCGGTGCGCCGAACACGGCGAGTCCGCTATCCGCCGCGACGGCGCTGCCGAACAGCTGCTGTGACGAAGCGGAGACGGGTGAAAGCGTCAACCGCGGATCGCGGGTGACGGCCTCCTGCGCGTGCAGGGGAAGCGAGGCGAATAGGGATAGCGCGAGCGCACCGACAAGATCGTTTCGACTGAGCATGGATGGACCCTCTGAAGCAGGCTGGTCGGAACTTCCGGGTAACCGGGCAACGCGAACGACCAGTTGCGAACACCCCACGGGAGCGGGCGGGGGTTTGGGGGATACACGACCCCTCCGTAAAAAGGCGAATCGCCCCGAGTTGGGGCGATTCGCGCAGTTTCTGCCTGTACTCCCGCGTGCGAGGGCCCCGAGGCCCCTTCGTCACGGGTTGATGATGCGCCAATCGAGCGTCGCGTTGCGGATGAACGCCCCCGACCGCTTGGTCAGGCCGTCCATCAGCCAGCCGTTCACATCGCCGTTCGTCGTGTTGCGCCAGACGATGTCGACCCTGCTGTCGCCGTCGAGGTCCATCAGGCCCGCCACCGTGTAGATCAGGCTGACCGAACTCGAGACCGTTCCGCCCGACGCCTTCGTCAGGCCGTCCATGAACCACGCGTTGATCTGTCCGCTGGAGGTGTTGCGCCAGAGGAGGTCGGCCTGGCCGTCGCCATCGAGGTCGCCCATACCCGACGGCGACCAGTCGCTGAACACGGGTCCCGCGTCGGCGACCGGCTCGTCACGCGAGATCGTCAGGCCGTCGAGCAGCCAGCCGCTCACCGTGTTCGAGGCGTTGCGCCAGAGGATGTCGGCCTTGCCATCGAGGTCGAGATCGCCCGCACCGAGGAACTGAAGTCCGGCGGTGTCGCCGATCTCGCCGCTCGCGAGCTTCACCAGCCCGTGCATGAGCCAGCCGTAGACCTTGCCGTCGCTCCCGCTCTTCCAGAGGATGTCGTCGTTGCCATCGCCGTTGATGTCGACGACCGCGAGCAGGCGGTAGTCGCCGGGCACGACGCCCGAGATCGGTCCGGCCTCGGCCGTCGCGGAGCCCGCGAGGAGCATGCCGCGCACCGCACCGGTCGAGATGTTGCGCAGCACGACATCCGATCGGCCGTCGCCGTCGAGGTCGCCGACGCCGCCGATCGAGAATCCATCGGGAGCGTTGTCACCGATGTACCCGCCCGCCGTGCGCGTGAGCCCATCCATGAACCACGCCGAGAACTGCCGCGAGTTCGGGTTGAACCAGATCACATCCGCCTTGCGGTCGCCGTCGATGTCACCGACCGGCTCGAGCTGGCAGGTGTCGGGAATACCGTCGCCGTTGAGATCGGCGATCTCGCCGCTCGCAAGCTCGCACGAATCGGGCGTGCCGTTCGAGTTGCAGTCCGCCGAGCCGTCGAAGTAGCTCACCGTCAGCTGCGCGGCCGACGACGGGCACTCGACCACCGACACCAGCGAACTCGCGCGCAGCTCGAACACGGCGTCACCATCCTCGAGCATCGCGTTGAACATCGACGCGGGGAGGAAGATCGTCTCCTTCTGGAAGCTCGCCGGGCAGTTCGAGCCGCCCGTGGTGAACACGAAGTCGATCACCTGCCCGTTGAAGCTCAGCGTGAGGAACTCCCCGGGCGAACCGAGATCGGTCTTGACCTCGATCTCGACCATGACATCGCCGATCGCGTCCGACACATCGGTCATCGTCAGCGTGACGGTGTCCGCCGATGCGAACGGCGCGACCACGCCGCTCTCGAACACGAGGTTGCCCAGCTCGCAGGAATCGATGCGGTTGTCGCCGTTGCAGTCGTCCGCGCTGCCGCCGGTGATCTGCACGGTGTCGGCCGCGCCGTCGCCGTCGCAGTCGAGGCTGTAGAGGGCACCCGCGAAGCCGAAACCGATCTGGAAGCTCTTGAAGATCGTCGAGTCCGGCGCCGTGGGCGGTACATCGAGGTCGTTCGAGGTGTTGCCCCAGAGCACGATCTCGCCGTCCGAGCGCAGTGCGCCGATCGTGAATCCGTACGCGCGCAGCGTCGAGTACGACTCTCCGGCCCCGAGCGGCGGGACCACCTGCTGGAGGAAGGTGTTGTCACCGACGACCTGCACGGTTCCATCGGACAGCAGGTACGCCGTCGTGTTCCAGCCGGCGCGCACGTCGTTGATGGTCAGTCCGCCCGTGAGATCCGGAGGCGTCTGCTCGCCCTCCGAGTTGTCGCCCCAGAAGGTGAGGGTGCCCGACTCATCGAGATGCACCGCGTGATCGAGTCCACCCGAGAGTGCGATCGGCCGCAGCAGTCCGCCCGGCACGGTCGTCTGTCCGCTCGAGTTGTCGCCCCACGCGAAGACCACCTCGTTGATGTCGACCGCGAGCGTGAAGTCGGCGCCGCACGCGACGCGGGCGAACGGAAGCGCATGCACCGGCACATCGCACTGGCCGAACGAGTTGTCGCCGACGCAGGTGATCTCGCCGTCCGACCGCAGCAGCGCCGTGTGGTTCGAACCCGCGGCGACCGCGTTGTAGCTCGTTCCGAGCGGCAGCGCCGGCACGGTGCCCTGGCCGAAGTCGTTGCGTCCCCATCCCCGCGCGGTCGTACCGGGCGCCACGATCACGACACCGTGCGCATCACCGAGCGCGAAGGCGTTGAACACCTCCGTGTAGGCGGGATCGGGCGCGGACAACGCGCCTTCCGGACTCGCGCCCCACATCACGATCGGCGTGATGTCGTCCGCCCGTGCGCTGGCCGCGATCAAGCTCGCCGAGGTCGCGGCGACGGCGGCGATGGTCAGGGGAGTTCGGAGCGAGGAGAGATTGGTCGTCATGTTGGGATTCCAGTCACCGCGCAGGGCCGATGCCGCAGCGCCAAGAACACAGACCCGCAGGGGCGGGTGCGTCGCAGAGAGATCACCGACGCTTCGGGTCGGATCGCTCATGTATCGGTCCAAACCATGGTTCCGCCGCACCCGTCGACGAGAGTCGAATTGACCACAAGGGGCGATGCGCCGCGGGAGTTCGCCCCGCAAGGCGATTGGGTTCGCGTCTCTCGTGGCCCCTCGTGCGGATCGCCCAAAAAAGCAGCCGCCCCCGTCGCGGAGACGGGGGCGGCTCGATCGGAAGAGGTTCAGTGTCGACCCGGACTCAGCGGATGTTCGTCCAGGAGTTCGGCACCGAGCGGATGAACGAGCCCGACTGCTTGACGAGACCATTCATGATCCAGCCGTTCACGTCGCCGTTCGCCGTGCTGCGCCAGAGGATGTCGCGCTTGCCGTCGCCGTTCAGGTCGGGCGTCGCGATGATCTTCCAGCCGTTGCCGACCGTCGTCGAGATGTAGCCGCCGGTGCGGCGCTGGAGGCCATCCATCAGCCAGCCGGTCACGAACCCGAGGGTCTCGTGGTGCCACACGACATCGCAACGACCGTCACCGTCGAGGTCGCCCATGCCGGCCACGCGCCAGCCGTTGCCCGGCGCGCACGCGTTGGCGATCTGGCCCTGGTCGGCGACCGAGAGGCCGTCCATGATCCAGCCGTACACGATGGTGCCCGAGCTCTGCCACATCAGGTCGTCCTTGCCGTCGGCGTTGATGTCGCCCACGCCGAGGAACTTGAGACCCGCGGACTCGCCGATGTGGCCGCCCGCGACCTTGGTGAGGCCGTTCATGAGCCAGGCGCGCACCTCGCCGGTGCTGCTGTTGCGCAGGATGCAGTCGGCGCGCTGGTCGCCGTCGAGGTCACCGAGCGCGATGATGTCCCAGGCCGACTCGAGCGGACCCGAGATGTACGCCTGCTGCGCGACGGCGGTGTTGTTCATGAGCCAGCCGACGAAGCGGCCGGTCGACGCCTCGCGCCAGATCAGGTCGGCGCGACGGTCGGCGTTGAGATCGCCGAGTCCGCGCGGCGAGAAGCCCGCGCCCGGATCGACGGTCGTGTAGTTGCCGTCCATGCGCGTGAGGCCGTCCATGTTCCACAGGGTCGACTTGCGCGAGCCCGCGTTGAACCACGCGATGTCCGACTTGCCGTCGCGGTTCGCGTCGTCGCGAACGAACGACACGAGCGAAGCGAGCGCGGTGTTGTACTGGATGTGGTCGATCGAGAGCGGGATGATCGAGGCGATGGTCACCGAGTCGATGCCCATCGAGCTCTCGAGGCCGACGAAGTAGTCGTCCGAGGCGTCGTTCGGCATGCTGAGGATGTCGAACACGCGCGAGTCGGTCGAACCGTCGGTGAAGTAGACGGTCACGGTCACCGGTGCCGGCATGCCGAGTCCGCTCGAGTCGGTGACGACGAATCCGACGCGCGTCGGAGCGCCACCGAGGATCTTCGCGGAGAACTCGAGCGACGCGAAGCCCGGATTGAAGTCGGGCGCCCACTCGCCGATCATGAGGCTGTGACCCTGGCTGCCCGAGCCGTCGATCGCGACATCGTCGGCGTCGACGGAGTTGCCGGTCTGCACCATGTTCACGCCGAGGATCGTCAGACCCGCGGGCATCAGGCCCTCGAAGTCCTCGACCAGCAGCGACGAGGTGGGGAAGGAGCTGTCGGACAGATCCACGTAGCCGGGCATCTCGCTCCAGACGCCGCCACCGGCGCCACCGGCCGAAGCCACGGTCGTGGCCAACGCGGACACAACGCCCGCGGCGGTAACGCCGAAGGCACGAACGCGATTCGCGTGCAGATTCCAGTTCTTCATCTGAGTTCTCCTCTTCCGGTTCCCTTTCGATCGCGGTCGAGTGCTCCCTCCGCGGAGACCACGACCGATTCCCTTCCGGCGCGCATCGCATGGCGACGCAAGCCGTGAAGTCCTCCGTGACCTCGACGCAAGAGTTCCTTCCAAACGGAAGTTTACCCGAAGTCCGTCAGGTCGACGCGGAGCGCTTCGATGACAAGGGTGCCACGCCCGTCGATACTGTCCATGCGTTGCGCGTTGGTTTTCTTCTCGTCGCGGCGAGGGCGCCCGCGTATCCGTGCGAGGCCGCACAACCGATCCAGACCGCACGATCGATACAGTCGGCACAGACCCTACAGATCGTCCGTGCGTTTCGGAACGCAGGCTTCGGCACGCTCCGTGAAGTTCGCGTGAAGCCGCGCGCGTCGGTCAGGCCGACTCGCCCATGCCATTGAGGCCGAGGTCGCGCATCTTCCGATAAAGCGTCGTGCGATCGATGCCCAGGCCGCGCGCGGTGCGCGTCCGGTTCCAGTTGTTCGCT
>JBEAQW010000112.1:0-15324 GCA_041163725.1 Planctomycetota bacterium | reverse complement strand
AGCGCATCGACTCGCGCGCCGATGTGTACGCGCTTGGCCTGATCCTCTACGAGCTCGTGACGGGCCGGCTGCCGTACGAGACGCGCGGTGAACCGCTGCCGGTGGTCGCACGCATCGTCCGCGAGACGGAACCCGTCGCTCCGCGCCGGATCGACTCGACGATTCCGCGGGAACTCGAGGCGATCATCCTGAAGGCGATCGCAAAGCGACCCGACGACCGATACGGAACCGCTTCGGAACTCGGCGATGAACTCGGTCGATGGATCCGCGACGAGCCGGTGCTCGCGCTTCCTCCGACGATCGCGGCCACCGTGCTCCGCGGCGTCCGACGCAATCCGCTTCCATCGGTCCTCGCGGTCGTGGCGCTGCTCTCGATCGCCTTCGGCGTGGTCGCGATGGTGGTCTACGGCGTGCAGGCATCGGCTGCGGCCGAGAGTGCGCGCCTCACGGCAGCGCGCGCGAAGCTTCGCGCCGCGGGCACCGCGCTCGCGCTCGGTTACGCCGCGGAGGCAACGCGCGAGGTCGACAGCGTTCCGATGAACCTGCGTGGATGGGAGACGCGACATCTCGAGGCACGGCTCTCGAATCTCGAGCTCTACGGCATCGCGCCGTCGGAGATCCTCTCCGTGTGCGAGCTGCCCGCCACCGGCGAGGTCGTCGCAGGCATCACGGGTGTCCGCATCGGTGTCGCCGACCTGCACGGCAGGCATGGGATGGAGCTCTACGACCTGTCGCCGTACCTCGCGAGCACCGCGACGACGGTCTACTCGGTCGACGCAACCGACGACGGCCGCATCATCGCCGGCGCGATTCCCGACGGCAGCGTCGTGGTGATCGATCGCGAAGCGAGGTCCATCCGCGTGGTGCGGCGCGGTGGCAGGCATCTCCGCATCGTGGGCCGCACGCTCATCCTCGGCGACTACGGCGGCGGTCTCGCGTTCATCGACATCGACTCGCTCGAGGTCCGCGGCGAGTTCCGCGGCAGCGCACCCGCCATCGACTTCTCCTTCTCGCGCGACGGAACGGTCGCCCTCGTCCTCTGCGGCGACGGCAGCCTCCGCTGCCTCGACATCGAGCCTGCGCAGGCACGCGCGCGCGAACGCTGGGCGACACCGCCGCGGGTGGGATCGGGACGCGCCGCCGCCGTCTCGCCCGATGGAACCACGATGATCGCGCTCTGGTGGGATGGAAGGATCGCGCGGCTCGATCCGCGGACCGGAGGAATCGTCCGCGAGGTCGACTTCCCTGGCGGAGGCGCATTCGACATCGCGATCTCGCCGAACAACGACATCGCGGCCGCAAGCAGCTGGTCCGCCGAGGTACGCGTGTTCGATGTCGACTCGCTCGAGATCCGTCGGCGCTTCGGTGGCACCGTGACGCACATCTGGGGCATCGCCTTCAGCACCGATGGCTCGCGGCTCTTCGGGCGCATGGTCCGGCCGCGGATCTCCGAGCGGAGTCCACCCGACGCGCTCGTCGACTGGGTCGGGGGATGGGTCGTGTCGGGTCACACCGCGATCCGCGATCTCGAACTCGGATTCCAGCTGACCGCCGCACGCGCCGCGGAACCGGGACGATTCGTCGCAAGCGACGGCGACGGCAATCTCCTCCTCATCGATATCCGCACCGGCGTACATCGCGTGGTCGCGCAACTCGGAGCGCCCGCGCGGTTCCTCGCATGGTCACCGCAGACCGTCGCGGCCGGGCTCGCGGATGGATCGGTCGTGCTCGTTCCGATCCGCGGTGAAGGCGCGGATCAGTCGTTCGGCGCGGCTCGAAGGATTCCATCGGTCTTTGCGAGTCCCATCGCGGGCCTCGACTTCTCTCCGGACGGAACCCGGCTGGCATGCGGTGCGCGGGGCACCGAAGTCGCCATGGTCGATGTGTCCGAAGGTGCCGTCATCTGGCGTTCCACGCTCTCTGGCGGCGCCGGAGATCCGCAGCGTCGGCAGTTCAACCGCGCCCTCTTCCTCGATGGCGGAACCCGGGTGACCTTCTTCGGACAGATCGCAGCCGAGTCGAGGCAGGACTTCGAGACCGCGACGGGCCGCAACATCACGCCGGAAGGCCGGAAGCTCGCGCAGGAGTCGCTCGACGCGTTCCTTCATCCGGTGACCGGACGGATGTACGCCAGCGGCGTGACCGGCGAGGTCTACGAGCACGACGAGCGGAACGCGACACGCGTGTTCGGCGTGTCGCAGAGTGGCGGGATCGTCTGCACCGATGTCCGCGGCGAGCGCGCGTTCATTGCGGCACGCGATTCGATCCTGCGGATCGCCGCGTTCGACCCCTTCGAGATCCTGATGCAGCTCGACGCGCCCGCGGGACAGCCCCTCGCGCTCGACTTCGACGACGAGACGGATGAACTCACGGTCGTCACCAGCCGAGGCACCGCCCGCACCTGGGCGGGTCGGGCGGTCCGCGTCGAGGAGCCCGGATTCGTCATGCCTCCGAGCATCGAGCTCGACGGCGAACGCCTGAATCCGACTCCGTGACACGCGGTGGTATCAGGAGGGTTGACTCGCGACGCGGCCATGCGATGGCGCGTATCCTCGACGCTTCATGTCCGCGCCCGCCGACGCAGCCAGGCCCGACGAAATCCCGCAGCCCACGCCGATGCAGGGGCTGCGCGCCGTCGTGCGCTTCACGCGACCGGAGCACGCGCGCTTCGCAGCCTCCATCGCCGCGCTCGTCGCGGCGGCGGGCTGCCTCTACGCGGTGCCGCTGATCCCGCAATCGGTGTTCGACATCCTGTTCGCCGGCGACGCCGAGCCGAGCGCGCTCTCGCGGCGCATCCTGACGATGCTCGGCGGCGAGGAGCGCGTGCGTGCCGACCTCTGGCTGCCCGCCCTCGCGATGATCGGCTTCGCCGCCCTCTCGGGCCTCGCGGTGCATGTCAAGACGCGGCTCGCCGCAGGCTCGGCCGAGCGCGTCGCGCGCCGTATCCGCGACCGCATGTACGACCATGTCCAGCGGCTGCCGTCCGCGACGCTCGACGGCATTCCATCGGGCGACCTCGTGCAGCGCTGCACGAGCGACATCGAGGCGATGCGCATGTGGCTCGCGAACCAGGCGCCTGAGATCGGCCGTGCCGTACTCATGCTGCTGATCCCGCTGCCGATCATGGCGGCGCTCGACTGGCGCATGGCGATCGCCTCGATCGTCTGCGTGCCCGTGATGCTCGTCTACACCGCCGTGACCTTCCGGCGCATGGGCCCCCGCTTCGCCGCGAAGGAGCAGGCCGAGGCGGTGATGACGGCGAATGTGCAGGAGAACATCACGGGCATCCGCACCGTGCGCGCGTTCGGCCGCGCCCGTCACGAGAACGAGCGGTTCGAGCGGACTTCGGGTGCATTCCGCGACGCCGACGCCACGCTGTTCCGCCTCTTCGCCGGCTTCTGGTCGAGCTCCGACCTGCTCTGCTTCATGCAGCAGGTGATCGTGGTCGGCCTCGGCGCATGGCTGCTGTCGCAGGGATCGCTCGAGCTCGGCGCGTACTTCTACTTCATCACCGTCGTCGGAATGTTCATCTGGCCGGTGCGCATGCTTGGCCGCATGACGGTCGAGAGCGGCCGCGCGCTCACTGCCGTCGCACGCCTCGACGAGATCCTCGCGAAGCGCGAGGAGCGCGACCTCGATCCTTCCGACGGAGAGGCGATCGCGCTCGCCGCGCGCGGCGAAGGCGTGTCGATCCGATTCGACCGCGTGTGCTTCGCCTACGGTGCCGGCCCGCGCGTCCTCGACGATGTGAGCTTCGAGCTCGCTCCCGGCCAGACGCTCGGAATCGTCGGACCATCGGGCGCGGGAAAGACGACGATCGTCCAGCTGATCCTGAAGTTCCACGATCCGACGGGCGGCGACATCGCGATCGACGGCGTTCCGCTCGGGCGCATCACGCGCGCCGCGATCCGCACGGTCACCGGCACCGTGCTGCAGCAGCCGTTCCTCTACTCGAAGAAGCTCGGGGAGAACATCGTCGCCGGACGCGGCGCGTCCGAGGCGGGAAGCGACGCGATCGCGGCCGCCGCGCGGACCGCGTGCGTCCACGACACGATCACGGGCTTCCCCGAGGGCTACGACACCGTTGTCGGCGAGAAGGGGCTCACGCTTTCGGGAGGTCAGCGGCAGCGCGTCGCGATCGCGCGCGCGCTCGTCCGCGAGCCGCGGCTCCTGATCCTCGACGACGCGCTCTCCGCGGTCGACACGCACACGGAGGCGTCGATCCTGTCGGCGCTCGGCGGCCGCGCAGGACGCCAGACCCGCATCATCGTCGCGCACCGTCTCAGCGCGATCATGGATGCCGATCTCATCCTCGTCCTCGAGGACGGGCGCGTGACGCAGCGCGGGACGCACGACGAGCTCGTCGCGCGCGAAGGTCTTTACCGCACGCTCTGGGGCATCCAGCATCTCTCGGACGCCGAACTGGAGGCGCTCGATGTCTGAAGTGCATGTCCACGACGACACGCGCGCACGCTTCTCGCTCCGTGTCTGGAGGCCGGTGCTCGAGCGGGCTTTCCGTCAGCGTGCCGCCGTCGCCGGCCTCATCGGCGCGGGCATGGCGGTCGCCGCGATCGAGACCGCCCTGCCGCTCATCGTCGGCCGCATCGTCGACGAGGCGCGCCTCGGTGCATCTGCTCGGCTCGCGCCGATCCTCGTGGTGTACGCGGCGGTGTTCATCGTCTTCGCGGCGGGCGTCTGGATCTTCATCGACTGCGCGGGCAAGGTCGCGACGCGCACCGCCGATCGCCTGCGCCGCGACTGCTTCGCGAAGCTGCAGACGCTCGAACCCGCCTACTTCGATGTACGACCGACCGGCTGGCTCGTCTCCCGCCTGACGAGCGACTGCTCGAAGGTGTCGGGCATCATGCCGTGGACGATGCTCGACTTCTCGTGGTGCACCGCGATCGTCGCGGGCGTGACCGTGACGATGTTCGTGGTCGACCCGCGCCTCGCCATGTGGGCGCTCGCGGCGGTTCCCGTGATGGCCGCGGTGAGCGCGGTGTTCCAGCGCTTCCTCATCCGCGCCGGTCGCGAGGCGCGCAGGCTCGCGAGCGCGATGACGGCCGCGTACGCCGAGATGCTGCTCGGTGCGCGCACGACCAAGACCCTCGCGCGCGAGGAGGAGAACCTCGCGGAGTTCGAGGCCCTCTCGACCGAGATGAACCTCTGGTCGCTGCGGAGCGCGGTGCTCACGAGCATCTACATGCCGCTCATCGCGACGCTCGCGGCGACGGGTGGCGCGCTCGTCCTCTGGCACGGCGCGGGCTCCGCGCTCGCCGAACAGGGCATCACGCTCGGCACGCTGATCGCGTTCATGCAGTTCGCGGCGCTGTTCGCGCAGCCGGTCCAGGAACTCGCGCAGCGGTTCGCAGACATCCTCAACGCGTCGAGCGCTGCAGAGCGGATCGCGTCGCTGCTCGCGACGCAACCGCGGATCGCGGACGCCGCCGGGGCCGTGACTCCACGATCCACCTCGATCGAGTCGGTGCGCTTCGAGGGCGTCGGGTTCTGGTACCGCGAGGGCGTGCCCGTGCTCCACGACTTCAATCTCGAGGTTCGGCGCGGACAGACGATCGCGCTCGTCGGATCGACCGGTGGCGGGAAGACGACGATCGTCTCCCTCGCGACGCGGTTCTACGACCCGTGCATCGGCCGCATCACCGTCGATGGAACCGACATGCGCGAGCTGGGCCTCGACTGGCTCAGCAAGCGCATCGGCATCGTGCCGCAGGTCGCGCACCTCTTCGCGGGAACCATCCGCGAGAACATCCGCTACGGCAGGCTCGATGCGACCGATGCCGAGATCGAGTCGGCCGCGCGCCGCGTGAAGGCCCATGCCTTCATCGCGAACCTCGAGCACGGATACGAGACCGAGGTCGGCGAAGGCGGCGAGCGCCTGTCGACCGGCCAGCGGCAGCTCGTCGCCCTCGCGCGCGCGGTGCTCCGCGACCCGCAGATCCTCGTGATGGACGAGGCGACGAGTTCGATCGACACGGCGACCGAACGCCTCGTGCAGCAGGGAGTCGAGGAGGTCCTGAAGGGCCGCATCGCGTTCGTGGTCGCGCATCGCCTGTCGACCATCCGCCGCGCCGACGCGATCCTCGTCATCGAGAAGGGACGCATCGCCGAACAAGGCACGCACGCGGACCTGATCGCCCGACGCGGCCGCTACTGGGAGCTCTACACGAACCAGTACGCATCCGACCGCGCCCGCGAAGTGCTCCATCTCAAGGAGGAAGGTGCCTCCACCACCGTCGCGTCGCTCGTCGGCGACGACGAGGAGTGACCGGGAAGACCGACGCGACCGAAGTGCGGAGCCCGGCGGGACGAAGCCCTGCCGCGTTCACCGCGCGAGACCCAGCCCGCGCCGGAGGGAGCCGCCGCAAGCGGCGACCACTCAAATCAAGTCGGGGCAGCCGGATTCGAACCGACGACTTCTTGCTCCCAAAGCAAGCGCTCTACCAAGCTGAGCTATGCCCCGTGCGACGGGCCGATTGTAGCGGGACGGGTTGAAGGCCATCGAAGCCCGGTTCGTGGCGGGATTCACCCCACCTTCGCCCGACACCCCGCGTGACGACGAAAGAACCGAGTGGGACCCACGCTTGTCCCCGCAGCGGCCGCCGCATGCCTCGCGACGGCCGACTCCGGGCACCCAGTCCGCACCCACGCACGCCGGGAACAACCATGTACTCGAATCAGAAGAACGACGCGCACGCGTCGATGGACGCCCTTTCGCAACGCCTCACGATGGTCGAGGCCATCCGGGGAACGCCGCGCTCGTTCGACTTCGAGGTCAAGCCGTCGACGCACGGCCCGATCCCAGGCGCCATCTTCCGCTCCGCGCATCGCGCGCGTTCGCGCGTCGTCGATCCGGGCACGATGTCGTGGCACGAGATCCAGTCGCCGCTCCCCGAGGAGAGCGCCGCCTACCTCGCGGCACTGCTCGGCGACGATGTCGTGACGGCCGATCATGGCGGAGGAGGCTGCTACTCGACCGTCCTCTGCGACGGACTCCATGTCGCCGGAGCGACGCACACCGAACACAACCGCGCACCCGCCTGGAACACCTATGTCCGTGTTCCGAGCGTCGACATCATCTGCCACATCGCGCTTGCGAAGGGTGGATGCGTGCGCGTCGAGCCAAGCGGCATCATCGGCCTCGACCGGCGCGCCGTGATCGCCGATCCGACGGGCGCATCGCTCACGATCATCGCCGGCGGCGACGACCGGCGCACGATCGGTGCGGGCGCGATCGGGTGGGACGAACTCCGCTCGATCGACCCCGTGGAGAGCATTCGCTTCTGGTGCTCGGTCTTCAAGTGGACCGCGGTTCCGCTCGCGAACATGGCCGCATCCGATGGGGCGCTGTTCCTCAACGGCGGTCATCCGATCGCATCGGTACAGCGGGCGGAGACGAGTGAACCGGCGAGCCGCTGGATGCCGATCGCCACCGTGCGTCGCGATCTGTTCGACGCGACCGTGCATAAGGCGATCCGCGCGAACGCGGGCATCGTGGTCGCCCCGCGGCCCCACCCGGTGCTCGGTCGGTTCACGATCGTCACCGATCCGACGGGCGTCGAGATCGCGATCGGCTCCGAACCCGCCGTGAACACGGCTGCGGCGTGATCCGCGGTGCCGCGGAGGTCACTGTTCGTCGAAGCGGTACTCCACGACGCCTTCGGACCGATGCCTGAAGTTCCACATGCGTGCGCCACCCGGAAATGTCGGGAGCGGCTTGTCGTAGGTCTCGAGGGCGTCCTCAGGATCGCTCGCAGCGACGAAGTCGTCGGGCGTGTCGAACTGCGCGTCGGCGCCCGCGCTCCAGAGGAACACCGCGCGGACGCCGTTCTCCTCGATCACCTCCACGCGCCACGCGGTTCCCCACGCGTCGCTTCCACCGATCTTCGCCGGCGCGTCGGCGGTGAGGGTGCGGTGTCCACCTTCCGCCTCCCGGTCGAGTGACCGCTCGAGATCCCGCTCCGCGAGCACCATCGTCTCGATGATCTGTCCCGACGGGATGATGAAGGTCACGATCCAGAACGCGAGGATGGCCGCAAGCGCGAGCTGCGTGAACGAAAGCACGACCGCCGCGATCGCGAAACCGCGGCGGGGCCGGAAGAGCGCGAGCACGCCCATGATGAATGCGGGCAGCGAGCTGAGGACGGGGAGGCAGAATCCGATGATCGCGAAGATGAACGCGATGATGCCGAGCGTGTTCGGCTCGGGTCCGGTCGCGGCCGGGGCGCTGGCGGACACCTCCCAGGCGTTGCGGGGCGGATGCGAGGCGTTTGGATTCTGGCTCTCCATGTCGGTCTCCGTTTCGATCAGGACCCTTGCGTGGGTTCGGGGGCGTTACGCTCCCGACATGCCGAGTTCCGACCAGGTTCCCGCGGATTTCACACGACGCGACTTCTTCGCGACCGTCGCATCGGCGGGGGCGGCAGCCGCGGTCGCCGGACTGGCCCCGGGGGCACAGGAGCCAGAGGCCATGGTAACTGAGGTCACGGGCTCGGCCATCGCCGAAGCCGAGCGGTTCGCCGGCATCGCATTCACCGAGGCCGAGCGGGAGCAGATCGCCCGCACGATCGGCGAGCACGATGAGCTCTTCAAGGCACGCGCGGCCTTCGGACCACTCGACAACCAGCTGCCTCCTGCGCAGATCTTCCGGGTACTGCTGCCCGGCGAGGAGCCGCGCATCCGGAGCGGCGCGGCGATCGCGCCGACGAACCCTGCGCTGAAGTCCGCGCCCGCGGACGATGCGGACCTCGACTTCGCGACCGTCGAGCAGCTCTCCGCGTGGATGCGCGGCGGCAAGATCACCTCGCGCCGCCTCGTCGCGCGTTCGCTCGAGCGCCTGAAGCGCTCGAACGCGACGCTGAACCACACGATCACGCTCATCGAGGATGCCGCCCTCGCCGAGGCCGACCAACGCGATGCCGAGCTGAAGAAGCGCAAGTCGCGCGGACCGCTGCACGGGATTCCCTATGGACTGAAGGACCTCTTCGACACCATCGGCATCCGCACCACCTGGGGTGCGGAGCCGTGGCGCGACCGGGTGCCGATGCGCGATGCGGCGGTCGTCCGGAGCCTGCGCGACGCCGGCGCGGTCTGCGTCGCGAAGACCGCGGTTGGTGCGCTCGCCTACGGCGACATCTGGTTCGGCGGCACCTGCCGCAATCCGTGGAATCCCGAGCAGGGTTCGTCGGGTTCGAGCGCCGGCAGCGCCTCGGCGGTGGCGGCGGGCTGCGTGCCGTTCGCCATCGGCACGGAAACGCTCGGCTCCATCGTGTCGCCGTGCACGCGCTGCGGCACCACGGGCCTGCGTCCGACCTTCGGTCGCGTCGCGCGCGATGGCGCCATGGCGCTCTGCTGGTCGTGGGACAAGGTCGGACCCATCACGCGGAGCGTCATCGACACGGGCATCGTCCTCGACGCGATCAACGGCGAGAGCCGTTTCGATCCCTCGAGCGTGAGCGTTCCCTTCGCGCCGCCCCGCCTCGCGAGCGCGAAGGACATCGTGCTCGGCTACGACCCGTCGTGGTTCGCGGGCCCGCTCGCGAAGTATCGCGACGCGCTCGACGCCGCGCAGGCCGCGGGTGCGCGGCTCGTGGAGCGCGAGATCAGGCCGCCTGCGGATCCATCGCTCCTCGTCTCGAGCCTCATGTGCGAAGCCGCCGCGGCGTTCGAGCACATGACCCGGACCGGCGCGGACGATCAGCTGAGCTGGCAGGCCGACGAGGCGTGGCCCAACTCGTTCCGCAAGACCTGGTTCATTCCCGGCATCGAGCTCGTGCAGGTCGAGCGCATGCGCCGCGTGTTCATGGAGTGGATGCGCAAGGCGCTCGACGGCGTCGACGCGCTGGTCCTTCCTCCCTACGCCGGCGGCATGCTGGTCGTGACCAACGCGACCGGCCATCCCGCGCTCTGCCTCCGGAGTGGATTCGACGCGCCGAACGCACCGCGCTCGATCACGCTCATCGGACATCCCTTCGACGAGGCGACGCTGATCGGGACGGGTGCGGCGATCGAGGCGCAGCTCGCGGTGGCCGCGAGGACGCCGGAAATGCCGTGGTTCTAGCGGACTTCCGTCGTGCGGGGGCTCTGCTATCCTGCCCGTCCGATGTTGGCCGAAACCGACCTCCTCAGCTACCTCCCCGTCGCAGTCATCGCGTCGATGGCGATCGTGTTCGTCGTCGCGAACATCGTGCTCAGCACGATCCTCGGTCCGCGCGCCGAGGGTGCCGTCAAGGGACTCACCTACGAAGCGGGCATGGACCCGATCGGCACCACGCGGAAGCGCTTCAATGTGCGCTTCTACATGATGGCGGTCACCTTCCTGCTGTTCGATGTCGAGATCATCTTCCTCTACCCGTGGGCCGTGAGCTACTCCCAGCTCGACCCGGGCAGCCCCGAGGCGAAGCTCTACCTCGGTCGAATCCTCTTCTTCCTCGCGACGAGCGTGATCGCCTACGTCTATGCGTGGAAGAAGGGCGTGTTCAAGTGGGACTAGCCTGAGCACCCGCGCCTGGCGCGCATGTGGCCCCGTTCGCAGCCGGACGGTCGACGCGTGCGTCGATCCGGTTCGCGCAGGGCCCCGCTACTTCTCCGCGCGGCGGAACACCAGGATGTGCTGCTGCGGAAGGACGCCGATGTTCTCGACGAACGCGAGCCCCACGGCCTCCATCTCGAGCCGCGCCTGCGTCTCGCTCATCTTGTGCCGCTCCTTGATGAGGACGAGCGGGTCCTCGAGGCGGTACTCGACGAGATAGACGCGGCCGCCCGGCTTCAGCGCCATCACGATCGACTCCATCATCTCGCGCGGATGCGAGAACTCGTGGTAGGCATCGACGAAGAGCACGAGGTCGACGCTCTCCGGCTCGAGGCCGCAGTGGTCGATGCGCCCGAGCACGGGCATCACGTTCAGCGCACCCTCCTCCACGGCGCGCTCCGCGACGATATCGAGCATCTCCTGCTGGATGTCCGTCGCGTAGACCACCCCTTCGCCGACGAGCGGCGCGATGCGCATGGTGAAGTAGCCGCTTCCCGCGCCGATGTCCGCAACGGCGTCGGTCGGCTTGAGGGCGAGCGACTCGACGAGCCAGTCCGTGCGCTCCTCGCGCTCGCGCTCCGGACGCTCGAGCCATCCGACGCCGAAGTGGCCCATGACCTCGGCGATCTCGCGACCCATGTAGGTCTTGCCGCTCCCGCCCTCACCCGGCTCGCATGAGCCGTAGATCGGCGCGTCGGACGGTACGGGGTCGATGGATGCGGGTGCGCTTGGCTCGGGAGCGATGTTCGGCGTCGGGGTACTTCCGACCTGCCCGTCGGATCGGGCTTCGCCCGCATCATGCCCGCCGCACGACGCGATCAAACCCGCGGCCATCGCGCATGCGAGTCCGATCGCGGTGAGGCGGGCGTTGCGGGGAGCGGTGCGCATGGCTCAGTCGTTCGCGGGCCGGCGCGGCGCGGTCGACGCCTTCATCTCGACCTTGATGACGATCTCGTCGTTTCCGCGGAGGACGCGCATCTCGACGACATCCCCGGGCCGCGTGGCGCGGAGCTTCGTCATCATCGTGCCGACATTGTCGAGTGCATCGCCGTTCCACGCGAGCAGCACATCGCCCGGCTTGATGCCGGCGTCGGCCGCACTCGTCGACTCGCTGACATCCTCGACGAAGATGCCCGACTCGCCCTCGTCGACGAGACCGGGGCGGATGCCGAGCCGCACCGGCGCGTAGCCGCGGTCGCTTCCACCCGGCGCCGTGTCGACGACCACGGCCGGCGGCGCCTCCTGCTTCACGACGCCGTTCCAGTACTCGAGCCGCTTCGCATCGCCCGCGCGCCACATGGCGACGCGCTCGACGAGGTCGAGCACCGCGGGAATCCCGCGCGGATCGACGGAGTAGCCCTGGTCGCCGGGCTTGTGGTAGACATCGTGCACGCCGCTGAAGAAGAAGAGGACGGGAATGCCCGCGCCGTAGAACGGCGCGTGGTCGCTGGGGCCGCGACCGCTTGGATCAGCGTGCACCTTGAGGCCGCTCTCGACGAACATGGGCCTGAGGGCGTCGAAGAGGCCATGCGCGCTGTCGACGCCGCCCACGACGATCTCGCCGCCGCGCATGCGGCCGATCATGTCCATGTTCAGCATGATGTCGACCTTGTCCGCGGGAAGCGACGCGTTCTTGATCCACGCACGCGAGCCGTTGAGGCCGACCTCCTCGGCGCTGAACCCGAGGAAGAGCACGCTGCGGAGGTTCGCATCGTCGCCCGCTGCGGCGTACTCGGCGGCGAGGCGCTTCGCGGTGAGGAGCATGCCGCTCGTGCCGCTCGCGTTGTCGTCGGCACCGGGATGCACCTTGCCGCGGTTCGAGGGATCGGCGCCGTACATGCCGTATCCGACATGGTCGTAGTGCGCGCCGATCACGAGCCACTCGCCGGCGAGGGCGCCCTTTCCACGCAGGATGCCGCCGACATTGCAGGTCTCGGTGTTGCCGCTGTCGATGTCGACCCGCATCGCGAGCAGCGCATCGGACTTGCCGACCACGGTGGTCGCGGGCGCATCCTTGGTCGCTTCATCGGCGCGCTTCGCGAGATCGGCGAGGCCGCGTCCCTCGGAGTCGCATGCACGGACGATCGCGTCGGCTGCATCCGGAGTCGCGACGAAGCACGGGATGTCGAGCGGGCCGCCGAGCGAGTCGGCGCTCATCGAGGCGAGATTGACCTTCGAGCCCGCGTAGACGGGCGGCTCGGTGACGATGATGCCGGCGGCTCCGCGCGTCACGAGCGCTTCGATCTTCGCGGCGAGGCTCGAGGCGGAGGTGAACTTCTCGCCGCCCCAGCGCGACTTGCCCTCGCCGTCGAGCGGCTCGCCACGCAGCACCATCACGATGTGGCCGTCGAAACGCTCCCCGGCGGCGAAGCTCGAATAGCCGTCCTGTCCTTCGGTGATTCCGTATCCGACGAAGGCGAGGGGGACCGACGCGTCGCCCGCGCCGGAGTTGCGCATCGCGGTCACGCCGTCGCGCGCGGCATCGCCGATCGCAAGCGAGGACGACTTGATCTTGCGGCGCCCGCCACCGAGCTCGAACGGCTGGCGCCACGGGTTGGCCGGATTCGCTGCGCTGCCCTCCGCGAACGCAGGCTCGAGGCCGTACTGCTCCATCCACCACTGCAGGTACTGCGCGGCATGCTCGATGCCGTCGCTCCCCGGCACGCGTCCCTCGAACCACGGATTCGAGAGCGTCTGGACATGCTGGTACCACTCGGTCGCGTCGGCGCCGAGATCGGCGAGCACATGCGCGATCGAGACCGTCGACGCATCGACCGGCGTGAAAGCGGGCTCGGGGTCAAAGGTGTAGACATTGACATTGCCGGCGATGATCTCGCCGCCGCCGCGCCGCGCGATGCCCGAACCGTCGGTCAGGAGCGGGGTTCGCCGCGTCTTCTCGGAACGGGGCGCGGGCTCGGCGGTCCGCAGACCGACCGATGCGGTCGCAACCTGGGTCTCGGACTGTGCGCGCGGGGCTCCCTCGCAGGCGCCGAGAACCACGAGTGCGAACGCCGAAAGCGCCGTCGCAACGCAGGTGGCGGAAACGGAAGCGGTGATCGCGCGAAGCGGTCGGCGGACGGGGGTCGAAAGCATGGCGAAAGGGTAGCACCCGGCCCTCGGGCCGCTGCGGAACGAAGGGCTTTCTTCCTATACTCGTCCCCTTTCCGCCGCCGCCCGAAACGCCGGGCCGCGCGGCCGAGTCCGACGCGCCACACACCCCACCTTCCGCGATGACCACCGTGACCACCGCTCCGATCCAGAACGCGTCCGCCGGTACGACTCTTGGCCCGACCGACACCTTCCTGCGGCGACACATCCCGCACACCGCCGACGAGACCGGCGCGCTGCTCGGCGCGGTCGGCTTCGACTCGATGGAGCGGTTGATCGCCGCCGCGGTGCCGGGTTCGATCCGGCTGACGCGCGCGATGGAGATCGACGATCCGACCGTGACGGTGCAGGGCGTCGAGCGCGGCGAGGCGGAGACCCTCGCGGCCCTCAGGCGCGTGGCGCAGCAGAACAAGGTCCACCGCTCGTTCATCGGCATGGGATACACCGACACGATCGTGCCCGGCGTGATCCTGCGGAACATCCTCGAGAACCCCGCGTGGTACACGGCCTACACGCCGTACCAGGCCGAGATCGCGCAGGGACGCCTCGAGGCGCTCCTCAACTTCCAGACGATGATCTCGGAGCTCACGGGCCTACCGCTCGCGGGCGCATCGCTTCTCGACGAGGGCACCGCCGCCGCCGAGGCGATGAGCATGTGCCAGGGCATCGTGGGCGAGACCCGCACGAAGTTCTTCGTGGCCGAGGACTGCCATCCGCAGACGATCGCGGTGGTCGAGACGCGCGCGAAGTGGCTTGGAATCACCGTGGTCGTGGGCAATCCCGCGGCCTTCGAGCCGACCGACGAGTTCTGCGGCGCGCTCGTCCAGTATCCGACGACCGACGGTCGCATCGAGTGCTACCGGGCGCTCGCCGACAAGACGCACGCGAAGGGCGCGCTCGTCGTGGCCGCGTGCGATCCGCTCGCGCTCGTCGCGCTCAACACGCCCGCGTCGTGGGGCGCCGACATCGCCGTCGGCAGCGCCCAGCGGTTCGGCGTGCCGATGGGCTTCGGCGGCCCGCACGCCGCGTTCATCGCGACCAGCGAGCAGTATGTGCGCAAGATGCCGGGCCGCATCATCGGCGTCTCGCGCGACAGCCACGGCAACCGCGCGCTGCGCATGGCGATCCAGACGCGCGAGCAGCACATCCGCCGCGACAAGGCGACCTCGAACATCTGCACCGCGCAGGTGCTGCTCGCCGTGATGGCGGGCATGTACGGCGCGTATCACGGACCGGAGGGGCTGAAGAGGATCGCCGACCGCGTGCATCGCCTGACGCTCACGCTCGCGCGCGGGCTCGCGAAGCTCGGGCATGACTGCGGCGAGAGCTCCAAGACGGGCGCGTTCTTCGACACGCTTCGCATCAGGCTCGGCGGCGGTCTCGGCGCCGGCGAGGTCCTCGCGGCCGCGAACGCGCACCGCATCAACCTCCGTACCTACGGCGACGGAACGCTCGGCGTGACGCTCGACGAGTCGACCACGCTCGCCGACATCGACGCGCTGCTCGAGGTCTTTGCGGGCGGAAAGAAGTCGCTCGTGAGCGCGGCGGGCGTCGAGGCCACGACCGGCTGCATCCCGAGCGCCTTCGCGCGCACGGCGCCGTTCATGCAGCACGAGGTGTTCAACCGCTACCACGGCGAGCACGAGATGCTCCGCTACATCAACAAG